>CAUURC010000007.1:0-68260 GCA_963547405.1 uncultured Prevotella sp. | reverse complement strand
TTACCATGACTTTTTTAGTGTTGGGAAACTGTCAACTTATTCAGTACACGTCATTACCATGCCACACGCTTACAAAAGTGGGCAGAACAATGCGTTTTTCCTTCCATTTTATAGTGCTAATCCGGCTTATTGTCGTAATTTTGCGGTAAAATTGCACATTAAATTTAAATTTATCAATTATGAAAGTAGCAATTGTAGGCGCGAGTGGCGCCGTAGGACAGGAGTTTCTGCGTATTCTGGCAGAGCGAAACTTCCCCATGGATGAGCTGGTATTGTTCGGTTCGGAGCGAAGCGCGGGCCGCAAATACGATTTCAAAGGGAAGGAATACGAAGTGAAACTGCTGCAACATAACGACGATTTCAAGGACGTGGACATCGCTTTCACGTCTGCCGGCGGAAGCACTTCGGAAGAGTTTGCTGAAACAATCACGAAGTACGGAACCGTAATGATTGACAATTCGAGCGCTTTCCGCATGTGCGACGACGTGCCTTTGGTGGTGCCCGAGGTGAATGGAGCAGACGCTTTGACACGCCCACGCGGCATTATCGCCAACCCTAATTGCACTACGATCATGATGGTGGTGGTACTGAAACCCATCGAAGACCTGAGTCATATCCGCAAAATCCACGTTTCAAGCTATCAGAGTGCCAGTGGAGCGGGAGCCGCCGCTATGGCCGAACTGCAGCAGCAATACAAGGAACTCGTGGAAGAAGGTCAGGTAAAGACCATCGAAAAGTTCGCCCACCAGTTAGCTTACAACGTGATTCCGCAGATAGATAAGATGACGGAAAACGACTATACGAAGGAAGAAATGAAGATGTTCCATGAAACGCGTAAGATTATGCACAGCGATGTGCGCACGAGTGCTACCTGCGTGCGTGTCAGTTCGTTGCGTAGCCATTCTGAAAGCGTATGGTTCGAAACCGAGAAACCATTGGAAGTAGCCGAAATTCGTAAGGCTTTGGAGGCCGCACCGGGCGTCTCCTTGGTTGACGATCCGCAGAACTACGTTTACCCCATGCCGCTGGAAAGCGCCGGAAAGGATGACATATATGTGGGCCGCGTGCGCAAGGATTTAGCCGATGATAATGGTAACACCCTGTGGTTGACAGGCGACCAGATCCGAAAGGGCGCTGCTCTCAACGCCGTTCAGATAGCCGAATATCTGATTAAGGTGGGTAACGTAAAATAACAAGCTCCCGATAAAAACGAAAAGGCCCGATGAAGCTGCGTTAACTTGCTTCATCGGGCCTTTTTATTTCTTATTTCTCATTTCGCTTTTCTCATTCTACTTGGCTGCCAGCACTTCCACTTCAACGAGCGCTCCCTTGGGCAACTTCTCAACAGCCACGGCTGAACGGGCCGGGAAAGGACTGCTGAAGAACTCTGCGTACACTTCGTTCATGGCGGCGAAGTCGTCCATGCTGTCGAGATAGACCGTTGTCTTCACGACATGAGACAGGTCGAGGCCTGCTGCTTGCAAAATACTTTGCGCATTGAGGATAGACTGGCGGGTCTGTTCTTTGATTCCTCCTTCGGGAAATTGACCGGTTGCGGGATCAATAGGCAGCTGTCCGGAGGCATAAACAAATCCGTTCACTTCGATGGCTTGGCTGTAAGGGCCGATGGCAGCAGGTGCCTTTTCTGTGTTGATTACTTTTTTCATATTTGTTATTATTAGGTTGAATGTGTATTATATATAATAAGGTGCAATGTTTTATCATGCGTTCGCCTGTATGCGTCATGCTATAAGGAAGAGTTGTGCGCCAAATGGCTGTAAGGGTATGCTCCGTGCTTCTTCTATCACTTCAGTTGGGAGCACGAACTCAACCTTTGCTCTTTCTAAAAGAGCAACTATTGGAAAATAGAAAAATTGACACTGCCATACGCTCTGTGCTCTACGAAGCCGGAAACGTGGCTGAAGTCGTATTGCTTACCATGCTCAAAGACAAACACACCGCCTTCTTTGAGCAGTTGCTTGCTTAAAATAAGTTCGGGAATTTCGGGGAGTTGCTCCAGCGCGTAGGGCGGATCGGCAAATATAAAGTCGAACTGCTGATGGCAGCTCTTGATAAATTTAAACGCGTCGCCACGTATCAGAATATCCGTTTTATCATTCAGCTTTTCAAAACACTGCCGTATGAAGTTGGCATGATCGCGGTCGGATTCTACGCTAATGACCTGCCGGCAGCCTCTCGATACAAGTTCGAGACTGATGCTACCTGTTCCCGCAAAGAGATCAAGGGCGCTGGCTCCTTCGAAATCGAGGTAACCCATCATGACATTAAAGATGTTTTCTTTGGCAAAATCGGTGGTGGGACGTGCCTTGAAGGCGCGTGGAATGTCGAAATGACGGCCTTTATACTTGCCGGTGATGATTCTCATAAGTCTGTAAATAATATTGAGGAGGGAGCCTTCGCTTATCTTCCCTTCAGAAACAGAATGCTGATATCAATGGGAAGTCCTTTGATTTTAGTGATGGGAGCACGGTTGAATTCGGCTTCGGGATTGATGACGTAGACGCCCCGCAGGTATTTCTTCAGGTCTTCGATAAGCACTTCCTTTTCATTGATGCTGCCGAAGATGTGCAATTCATCGTTTTGGGCATCCATGCCAAGCTGTTTCCATACGTAAAGAATGAAGTAGGAAGCATCGTAGGGCGTTACGATCTTGTAGTGATTATAAAATTTGAAGCGTTTTTGTTTGAAACTGAAAACTTCCATTTTGTGGTCGTGGAAGTAGGCATAGAGCTTTTGGCGGTTGCCGCTGAAACTGCGATGGTGCATATAATTCCATACGGGTTGCATCATCGGCATGATTCTGATGTCGTTGAAGTGGTCGTTGATGACCACATTCAAGTCCTTATTGAATGGAAAAAGGGCAACGGCATTCTCATTGGGGAGTATCGTATGGATAATGGCATCGTTACCCAATCGGGTAAAAGCGTGGCCGTAGAGCAGTTCTTTCTGCGTTTCGTCGAACTCTTCGATAGGCACCAGCAGTACCGGGGTGTCGATCATGACTTGAACTTTGGTGAATCCCATGCCCAATAAGGCACTTTCGTTAAAGGCTTCACGCAAATTGGCCGCTATCGAAATTCCGTTTTTCACGGCATAAGGTTCATATTCGATGCCTATGGTCGATGCTTGATTAATAACAGCAAACGACATGAAACTCTGGCTGATGCGTATTGTCAGCCGATTGTTCAATATGTTGGAAGCTCCGTTTTGCATACTGTTGCAAAAGTAGTTTATCTTTTTGACAACTCCAAATTTTCACTTGAATCTTTGTTAATGAGTGTCTAAAGCGGCAGAAAACGCCCTGTTTGTTGTACTTTTGTGTCTGTTTTGTTCATTTTCTGTCAAAGATAGAAGCCTATGCTCATTATACTTACCGTTTTATCTTATTTTGGTTTGCTGATGATTTTCAGTAGACTGACGGGCCGCCGCTCTGACAACGATACGTTTTTTCGGGCCAATCGTCGCTCGCCTTGGTACATGGTGGCCTTCGGCATGGTAGGCGCGTCGATTTCGGGTATTACGTTTGTCAGCGTGCCGGGCATGGCCATGCGGTTGGATATGACCTATCTACAGATGTGTTTAGGGTTTATTGTCGGCTATTTTCTGGTGGCGTTCATCCTCTTGCCTGTTTATTATCGGCTTAATCTCACGACCATCTATGCTTATCTGCGGCATCGGCTGGGACAACGGGCTTATAAAACGGGAGCCTCTTTCTTTCTCCTGTCTAAGATGACGGGCGCGGCGGTGCGCTTCTATGTGGTTTGCATCATCCTGCAGCGGTTCGTTCTCGATCGGTTGGGCGTGCCGTTTGCCCTTACGGCATTGGTGATGGTGGCACTAATCTGGTTTTATACGCGCCGGGGGGGCATCAAGACGTTGGTATTTACCGATACTTTTCAGACCTTTTGCATGTTTTCGGCACTGATATTGATTATCTTTCAGGTTATTACTCAATTAGGAATGACACCCGGGCAGGCCATTGAGGCGGTGGCGAACGACACGCACAGCCGGATATTCGTGTTCGACGATTGGGTTTCGCGACAGCATTTCTGGAAACAGTTTCTGAGTGGCGCGTTCGTCGTTGTGGTCATGACGGGGCTGGATCAGGACATGATGCAGAAGAATCTTACGTGTAAGTCGTTGCGCGAGGCGCAGAAAGACATGTGTACCTACGGCTTTGCCTTTGTTCCGGCCAACCTGTTGTTCCTTGTTTTGGGCATTCTGCTGATGATGTTGGCCCAAAAGCAGGGGATGCCATTGCCAGAGATGGGCGACGATTTGCTGCCAATGTTTGCCGCAACGGGGCGATTGGGCGAACTAGTCGTGGTATTGTTTACCATTGGTATCGTGGCTGCCAGTTTCTCCAGTGCCGACAGCGCGTTGGCCGCGCTTACCACCAGCTTCTGTGTAGACATTTGTGAGCGTCCCGAAGACGAACGATTGCGTAAGCGGGCGCACTTAACGATAGCCTTGTTGTTCGTACTTTTCATTTTAGCATTCAAGGTTCTTAACAGCACAAGTGTCATCGACGCCATTTATATTCTCTGTTCTTATACATACGGGCCATTGCTGGGACTCTTTGCCTTCGGCCTTTTTACACGTCGCCTACCCAAGGATGAGTGGGTGCCATGTATTGCCGTGGCATCGCCCGTGCTTTGTTTTGTGCTCGACAGGGTGGTATCAGCAGCCACGGGCTATCTGTTCGGCTATGAACTCTTGATGTTGAACGGATTGTTGACGTTCGGGGGACTATGGTTTTCGGGTTTGTTTCTGCGAGAGAATGTCGGGATAAAAGCAACAGAGTAAGGACATGAAATCCTGACTTATGCCAAATAAAAAAGCCAAGAACCAACCGTGAGGTCGTGTTCTTGGCTTTTTGGCTTGTCGTTTGAATGTTTATTTCGTCTGCAACGCGAAGTCCTTACCGTATTCTATACATGCGAGAAGAGAAGTCTCGTCGGGCACCCAAAGCATTTTTATGCCATCATTAACCAGTTCAAAGCCTGATTCTTTCAGGTATTCGCTAATCAGTTTGGGGGCATCGCCGCTCCAACCGTAAGATCCAAAGGCTGCGGCTTTCTTGTTCTTGAGCTTCATTCCGCGTGCCATTTCCAAGATACCGGCAATTGCGTAGGAGTAACCGTAATTGATTGTAGGTGATCCTACGAGCACGGCTTTCGACTGGAACACCTCTGTAAGGATGTCGTTCTTGTCTTCATGAGCCGCGTTGAAGAGCTTCACTGTGACGCTTGGATCGGCCTTGAGGATACCTTCTGCAATGGATTCTGCCATCAGGCGGGTCGACTGCCACATCGTATCATAGATAATAGATATCTGATTCTCCTGATAAGCGTTGGCCCACTGGAAGTAAAGATCAATGATTCTGTCCAGATTTTTCTTCCAAATGATACCATGACTGGGGCAAATCAGCTTGATAGGCAGGTTCATATCCTTCAGTTCCTTCAACTTACGGATAGCCATGTTGCTATAGGTGTTGATGATGTTGGCATAGTATTTCTTTGCCTCATAGAATACTTCATAATCATCAACGCAGTCATCGTAAAGCGATTCGCTGGCAAAATGCTGGCCGAAAACGTCATTGGAGAAGAGTATCTGCTCGGTATCAACATACGTCATCATCGTGTCAGGCCAGTGAAGCATGGGCGCTTCGATGAAAGTAAGGGTACTCTTGCCAAGCGAGAGCGTATCACCGGTCTTCACGTTTACGAAGTTCCAATCCTGATGATAGTGTCCGCGCAGAATGGCTTCACCCTTCTTGGTGCAGTAGATGGGCGTGTTCGGAATCTCGCGCAGCAGTTCGGGAAGCGCTCCGCTATGGTCTACCTCATTATGATTCATAATGATATAGTCTATCTGCTGCAGGTCAATTTCCCGTTTCAGCCGACTTACAAACTCTTTATCATAAGGCTGCCATACGGTATCGATGAGAGCGGTCTTTTCATCTCTGATGAGAAAAGAGTTGTAGCTGGATCCGTGGAGGGTGGAAAGTTCATCACCGTGGAAGCGTTTCAGCTCCCAGTCGATCTTACCCACCCACGAAATGTTGTCTGTAATTTGTTTTGCCATAATTTGTCGGGGTTATTTATTGAGTAGATACTCTTGCGCATCGAGAGCAGCCTTGGCACCTGTGCCGGCCGCAACGATAGCTTGTTGATAGTGAGGGTCGCACACATCGCCCGCCGCAAACACGCCGGGGATATTGGTAGCTTGGCTATGGCCTGATATTTTGATAAATCCCTGTTCGTCAAGTTCGATTGCTCCCTTGAAGAGATCTGTCTGAGGCTTATGTCCAATAGCTAAGAAGAAGCCATCAATGGGCAGGTCGTAAACCTTCTCATCGGCCTCGCCTTTACGGTATACCACGTGAGCTCCTTCTACACCGTTGTCGCCAAAGAGACCCAGCGTATTGGTTTCGTAGAGTATTTCAATATTTTCGATGTTCTCAACACGCTTCTTCATAACGTCAGAAGCACGTAAATAAGGTTTACGAACAATCATATAGACTTTGCTACAGAGGCTTGCCAGATAGCTCGCTTCTTCACAAGCAGTGTCACCACCACCAACTACGGCCACTACTTTCTTGCGATAGAAAAAGCCATCGCATGTAGCACAAGCACTCACACCTTGTCCCATATACTTTTGTTCATCGGGAAGCCCCAGATATTTGGCCGTAGCACCGGTTGCGATAATGACGCTTTCGGCCTCGATTTCTTCGTCTCTATCGGTCTTGAAACGGTAAGGCTGCTGGCTGAAATCAGCCGAAACGATGGAGCCGTCGTGCATTTCAACACCGAAACGTTCGGCTTGGCGACGGAGTTCCATCATCATTTGGTTGCCGTCTACGCCGTCGGGGTAGCCGGGAAAGTTCTCTACTTCGGTCGTTTGAGTAAGCTGTCCACCCATTTGGATACCACAATACTGTACCGGTTGCAGGTTAGCGCGACCGGCATAGATTGCAGCGGTGTAGCCCGCAGGGCCACTACCTATAATTAAAAGTTTTGTTTTCATATAGTTTGGGATATAAACTAAGCGTCAAGAAGAGTTTTGATTTGCTCGGCAATGAGCTCAATCTTGGTGGTTGGCTCAAAGCGAGCAACGACCTGTCCCTTCTTGTTGATGAGAAATTTTGTAAAGTTCCACTTGATTTCTGCACTCTCTTTGTAGTTGGGATCTGCCTCGGAAAGCATTTTGTCGAGAATAGGGTAGATGGGATGAGATTCGTCCCAGCCGGCAAATCCCTTCTGTTCTTTCAGGAATTTATAAAGCGGGTCGGCTTCTTCGCCATTCACTTTCAGTTTTTTGAATCGTGGAAATTCTGTACCATAGGTCAGTTTACAGAAGTCATGAATGCTCTCGTCGGTACCGGGAGCTTGCTGGCCGAACTGATTACAAGGAAAATCGAGAATCTCAAAACCTTTAGAATGCAGTTCTTTATATAAATTTTCCAACTCCTCATATTGTGGAGTAAAGCCACATTTAGTGGCGGTATTTACAATCAATAGAACTTCGTTAGCGTATTCTTTTAAAGATACGTCTTTACCTTTTCTGTCTTTGACAGAGAAATCATAGACTGTTTTCATCTTTGTTATGCTTTTATGAATGTAATGTTACTTAAATGAAATAAATTTTAATGTGCAAAGGTACTCATTTAAAATGAGATAGTTAGCTACACTATCGGATAATTATAATAATTTAGTTATTGGGATTATCCCGCAATCAAATAGGAAACTCCCTACTGACGAATATGGAAATTCTCCGTGTAGGTATTCTTAAAACATCTAACTTTGTCAATGAAATAAAATAGAAAAATATTCACAAAAAAGCATACGATTATGAAAAAGTTGACTACAATTTTCGCTATGGCCTTTATGGCAGTAATGACCATGTCACTATTTGTTTCTTGCGATGAAGACGACGAAATAGCTTACACGCTGAACGGAACGTGGACAGGAAATCTTTCTGCCTACTATCAAGATCGCTGGGGACTGGTAGGTGACCATTATCGCACGACAATAACATTTTATAACGATGGTACTGGCGAAGAGGTGGATTACGACGTGCGCTCGCCGTATCGTGACTACAGCTATTGCCCATTCTTTTGGACGGTAAACAATGGTACCATCACACTACGCTATCAAGATAGTAATTGGGCTCCGGTCTACATCTACGACTACAGTTTGAATAGCAATTACTTCAGTGGTTACATGGACGACGGGACCAGTCGTGATATCGTATTCCGGCTCTCTTACGATGGTTCGTTCAACTGGAATCCCTTTTATGGTCGTGGTTATGCCAAAGGTAACAATGTGCTGACAAGGACTACGAGCGGCAAGAAAGCCGTAGCCATGGGCGCATTCGCGAAAGCTGAGCAATAAAACGATATCGGGATAAAAACAAGAGCGGGCATGCTATGATGACAGCATGTCCGCTCTTTGTTTGTGCCGGTCTATAATCCCCAAGCTATTTTCACGCGCTCTTTGCTTAGATTCTCTACCTTATTCTCTATATCGTCGGGCAGATTGCAAAAGAAATCAAGCTTTGTCAACCGTTCTAATTCATGAACAGTAACTACATATTTGCCTAATTCCTTATCCTTATTATTTTTATGCTCAAACCAGAAGCCAATAGCCTTGTAGCCTTGTGCGTTCTTCATCAGCAACGCGCAGAAGAAATAACTTGGGACTATCAGTCCGTGCCTGTTGTAAGTAAAGTCCTTTTCAGGCGTACCATCAATGATTCCACCTTTGCATACATAAAGCGTGTCGCTCATGGGCGAGCTTATTGTTATCCAACTGCGTATTTTTTCTTCCAACACAGCCCACACCCCGGCATTAAAACCATTCAACTGCGGTTGCATGTTCGAATAGTAAAAAGTTTGCATATTGGCCTCTTGGCTGTTCACGCGGTCTTGTGATGGGCATATATGACCACGATCGTAGCCATCGTTCCAGTGGTCTTTTTCTGTAGACTGGTAGGCAGGTTGTATCTTCGGATCATTCTGAAATGGATCTCCAAACCATGGATCAATCTTCTTCCAATTGCTCCGTTTCCAACGATTCACCCTGTTGGCGGCATACATCTGATAACAAGTCCAACGTTGGGCCCGCTTTTGATTATTCCATTCGAGAGAAAAATTGACTTCGCCATCCACCTTATGCACGATAACTGGATTACCTTCGCCCTCATTTACATGGGGAAATTCCAAACGGGTAACCTCTACCGGCATTGACGCGGAGTGCATATTCTTGTTTTTGTTGATTACCTTAGAATTATCTTTGGATATGTCGTCACTACCACATGATACTATCGTCATGCCTGTGGCAACTAACGCGAATAATAAATGCAGAATCTTCATAATAAATCTTGATTAAGAGAGGTCTATATGTTGCACTATAAAGGCTCATCTAGCATCCTTGCGTTTTTGAACAAATATAAAAAGAGTGCGGCCGACGCATATGCAACTACGTTCGAACGCACCCTTACTTTATTATAATATATCCTTAAGAGAAAAGGTATATATTTACTTCGACAACTTACCGTAACGGTTCATGAAGCGGTCAACACGACCTGCTGTATCAACAAGCTTGCTCTTACCTGTATAGAAGGGGTGAGAGGTGCTCGAGATTTCAATCTTTACTACTGGGTAAGTCTCACCTTCAAATTCTACAGTATCATTTGTTTTGCATGTAGACTTTGTAAGGAACATATCACCGTTGGACATATCTTTGAATACGACGGGGCGATAGTTTTCAGGATGAATACCTTTTTTCATTTCTTTCTAATATTATGTTTATAATGTTGTTATCTTTATAACAGCGTGCAAAATTAATGAAAACTTTGCATGCTGCCAAATTATTTAAGTATTTTATGTAATCAGATAGCTCGAACAAGTTAGGTTCATCAGACCAGTCTGAGCAGTTCGAGCAGGGTAATCGCTTTCGAAAATCTTATTGGGCAGTCAGCGTAAAATCATCAATCAGGACATTCTTGCCCGGTTTCTTTGAATTCATGATGACCAGATTGACTTCTGTTTCTGCGTCGAGGGTAAAGCTATGGATCACTTCTGTCCATTCCGTATTTTTCAGATCGTTTACATAGCTGCCGTAATTATATACGAGTTTACCATCACTACCAAGCGTTGTATAGCCCGGTCTTATCGAGCCACCATCGGCTGTTGCGGCCTTCGCATAGAACTTAATCGTGTATTTACCAGCCTTGAGCTTCATTTCTTTGGTAGCAAGGCGTTTGTTGTATTTAGCGTCACCTTCCACTTCTACAGAGTAGCTACCGCCATGAGCTACTGCACTTTGGGCTAGCTTAGCCCCTCCGGCACCATTAGAGGCTGCCCATCCATCTGGTTTGCCGTCGGTCCATTTCTCAAAATCGCCATTGGTCAGAGTTACGGTTTCACCACCACTCGGATTCTCTTCTTCCTTGATGAGTTCGGTCTTCCCGTTTACGGTGATGAGTTTATTACCCTTGTCCATTTCGTTAATCACTTTACCTTCCTTATTTGTATAGGCTTTAATGACACCGTATACAACAACGGTTTGGCCTACCTGCAGGTCATTGGCACCACTGAACTTGCCTCCATTAAAACTCAAACCGCCATAGATTTGAAGTTCTTTCTCTGTTTTACCGTCATCAGAAATATAATAGGTAAGAGTGCTTTCTTTCTTGTAGAAGGAAGGGGCCTTGCTGATGATACCTTTTACATATACCTCTACGGTTGGTGCCTTATCTGTCGTAATCAGTTCGATAGCTTTGGTTACAGAGTATGGCTTTTCTGCCGAATTGTCATCGGCTGGAACATCTTCTGGCTTTTCTACCCTGCCGTTGAGTGAATAAAGGTAAGTAGCCCCCTTACCTGCGGTTTCCGGTGTGTTACCTCTGAAGTTGACGAATGGGCCGTAAACGACGACTTCATCGTCCACTTTAATCTGGTCGGCGCTTGTAAACTTCTTATTGCCTAAGTAAAGGCTTTGGAAAATGTAGAGCTTCTGGGTGTAGCTTTTGCCATCAGAAATATAATAACTAGCATTACCATATTTCTCTGTTTCAACATTCTTGATTTCTACAATCTTGCCTTTCACGTAAATCGGAGCCGTGTTCTTGTCTGCTTCAGTAGCCTTAATCAGGTTGACAGCGGCTGCTACATTGTAGGGCTCTGTTTCTGTTCCGCTACCGGTCGGATCGGCTTTAGTTTCGGTTTCTGGTTTTGTACTGCCATTCTCGGTCGGCATGTCATAAGGCATGGGCACATCCTCACAACTGGTGAATGTCATAGCTGCAATGGCCAGAACAAATAATGAATTGATAATCTTTTTCATATTGTATTTCTTTTATTGCTTGGTGATATATAAATAGGTATTATTCGGCGGTGGCTACATCACTGGCTTGGCGTATGATGACCTGCCATTTCTTGCCATAGCGGGTGAAGATACCCGTGATGTTGACCTTTCCGTCCGGTAGTAGCTCGGCGGCGAAGTCAGCATAAGTGCTGGTTCTTACAACGACATTGCTGGCGGAAAATCCTTTTAGCCCACGTTCGCAGCAGTTGTTGTTCACGATATCGGCTTTGTTGGCATACACCTTCTTGCCTCCATCGGCAAAGGTGACGCCCTTCAGAGTCATCAGTTTGCCACTGTTGTTAGCTAAATAGCTGTCATTTTTCAACTTGCTTTGGTCAAACTCGGTCGGCGTTACGCTTATGGTTTTGCCCGTATAGTTGAAGTGTTGGTCCCAACGCATGCGGGCCATGCGGCTTACCGACATCTCACCCTTGGCACTTTCATAGAGCGTTCCAATCTGTGTCTGGTAGCCATAGTTGCCGATATAGAGGTCTTTGAGGGCAACGAGAATCTCTGTTCCGACAGGAAGATAGCCGAAAATACCAGCTTCGCTGATAGCGATCATGATGGCTCCGGTGCCGTCTTCCAACGCAATCTGGCTGAAGAGGTTGCCTTCTATGTCGTTTCCCGTTACATAAGCTTTCAGCTGTATATCGTCTGCTATCTGTGTATATCCGTATTGCTCATTCAGCGTACTGGCATATTTTGCTTTCAGTTGCGCAATCGTCATGACGTTTGTTTCCTTGATAGCGGCGTTGCCCCTCACGTTGCCCGACGCCTCACCGAAGCCATCGTTCATGCAACTTTGCATGAACAAGGCGCAAACGAGGGCCAGCATGATATATTTAATAGTTTTCATATTTTCTGATCGATGTTTAAGTTAGAATCTGTAGCTAATCTGAAGCATACCGTTCGTGCCCCAGGCATGGAACACTTTCGGGTTCTTGGAGAAGCTGTACGAGCGCTGGTTGGTTACGCCGGTGGTCTGGTTGGTTGAGTAGTCACTGCGGCTCTGTTCGTAACCGCCCGTGATGATCTTCTGATTGTTGAGGATGTTGGTCACCATCAGATTGATAGCAAGAGATCCTTTCTTTAGTCGGATATTGCGGCCGATGCTTCCGTCGAGCATGAATCCGCCCTTGCCCTTGTCTTGAGGAGAAACCATGTAATTGCCCTCATTGTCTACCAGTCCCGCTTTGGTCATCGATTTGGCGTAGCGATAATAGGGAGAGTAACCCAAATAGATGCGGTCATAATAATTGCCGTTGAGGTCTACGAACCATCCGCTTTGATGGTAGCTCAGCCCAAGGCTGAGAGCCGTAAGTGGCGTGCCGCTTTCGCGCATGTTCTTGATATAAGCCCGGTCTTTGTAGGGCTTGCCTTCAGTGGCGTTCAGATAGATAACCTTGGCGTTGCTGACATTCTTTGCCTCACTGATACTTCCGATGGCTTTCAGGTCGAGGAAAGAGGTCAGTTTCACTCTGGCACCCAATTCCACGCCATAATAATCTTTGCTGAGTCCCGTGATAGAGTTGTAGGAGAATGAGTTGATATCGTCAAAGTAGAAGCAAGTCCATTCTGTGGCGTTGTCGATGTGGCTGTAGTAACCACTTAGGTTGAGGTTGAGCCATGAGTTTTTCAGCTGATAGGCTAACTCACTGCTGAAAACAGATTCATTTTTTAGTCCCAAGGCGAAGTTATTGTTCATTTCGGGAGCTTGGAAAGCTACGTTGGCATTGGGTGCTTTGAACTCATAGCCCAGTCCCAGTGAAATCACATGACCCTTGCCGAAGTCAAACGAACTGGCCAGTTTCATGCCACCAGTCAAGAAGTGGGCTGTCTTGCTCTTGCCGTAAGAGTTGTTGGCGAACAGACCATTTCGCATTTTACCATCGCGGTTCATGGCGTCGTAGCCTATTTTGCCGGCAAGGCTGTAGTGAGTTATGCCGAAAGTCTCGGTGTAGTTGGCCCAAACGTTGCTGCGGAGCACGTTGATGTTATAGTCGTAGCCGAATTTGTCGCCCTCACCCACCAAAGCATTAGGATGGTTCAGGTCGTATTGTACGGCGTCTGAGCTCCTTGTATAGGTGCCGATGGCATAGCTGTTCACGTTGTGGAAGTTCTTAGCCCCCAGCAAATCGTCCATCGTCTGATAGTGCATCCCCTTGTTGGCAGTCACATTGAAGCCCAGGTTCAGCGTGCTCTGCTTAGCCACTTGCTTGGTCAGTGCCGAAGCCAAGGTCAAGTAGAGATTGTTGTTGTGGCGTGCCTGAACGTAGTACATGGCGTCGGCATTCACGGCGTTGACATTGTGGTTGGCCGCAATGAGGCGATCCCAGTTAATCTGTCGGTTGGCCTTGCTGCCCGACAGCCAGTCGTAGGCTGTTTTCCAGTCGGCATAGGCTGCCGCTGTCTGATAGCGGGCGTTGGATCCCCAAACATCATAGAAGTTACTGGGTAGCACCTTGTAGTAATCTGGTGCGGGGTTGTCGGAATTGTTATAGTTCAGCTTCGTACTCTTGTACATGCTGTATTTGCCGAGCAATGTCGTTACGAGCTTGGTCTTGTTGTTTATGTTCCAGTCCCAGGTAAGCAGGGCCGAGGGCGCGAAATCATTAACGACACGTGAGTTGCGAACCTTCCCGTTCTGGTAGCCCCAGTAGGGATTATACTGATAGTCGTTGGCTATCCAGTAGCTTTCTGCGGTAGCTGCACCCTGCGAGGCACGCTCGGTAGGGTTGCCCCAAGTGGCAAACGACAGACTGTGGTTGCCTAACAGTTTCTGTACACCGAAGAAATAAGACAACGCATTGTAGAATGTTCCTTCCACATAGCCGCGCTTTGCCCAACGATAGGTGAGGTTGGCACTATAGGCCCACCCCTTGTTGTTGAACCCGCTGTTGTAGGTATACATGCCACGAAGGGTATAACTGCGATTGGCACCGCCCAGACTGACACGCTGTCCCGTACTCATGGCTCCACTGCGGAAGTTGTAGTTGTTGCTTCCGGCCATGGCAGTCATTCCGAAATTGTTGGTCTCAAAAGGTAACGAGAAATCCACGTTGCGTGTCATTTGGTTCAGACCGCCGATAGAGGAGAAAGCAAACTGTCCGCGTTCAACGTCGTTGACGGGTGCGCCATTGATGTAAATTTCATTGTACTTCTGATTGAAAGAACGATAGCGGAAGCGTACCGGTGAGAATAGATAACCCACTCCGCTGGCATAGACGTTCGAGCTGGAGTTCAGAATGGTGACATTTTGGTTAATGTTGTCGTCCTCACCCAGCTGTGCTTCCGTAAACGTGAAAGCTGCTTCATTCGCTTCGCTCGTCATCTGGCCGGACGTATTGTTATTTTGGGCCGACAAAGAAGCGCTACAGCATAAAGCAAGCATCACTAATTTAAGCTGTTTCTGCATAACTTTGAGAATTTTTATCTTGTCATAAATATTGTTCGACGAATCCTTTCATCCGTTGCTTTTTTATACAATGCGATTTGCGTTGCTGCGGTATTGGCTAAAAACGGAAACGAGAATAACCTCTCCACGCTGACGTAAAAAGTATACGTAATGGTCAAGTTATTCTCTTATATCTATTTCCCGACATCATGATAACCGGTGTTACACTATTCGCAAAAGTCTGTACAAAGCGTTGCAAAGTAACAAAATTATTTCTAAAAAAGGGTCTTTCGACGTATGTTTTTAGTGTCTCGTGCTATATTTTCGTTAAAAATAGCGATATTTGCAGCTAAATAATTGAATGATAATGAAAAAGTTACTTCTTTTGCTGTTACTACTGACTGTCTCGGTAGTAACCGTTCATGCACAAGAAAAGAAATTTTCTGTTTATGGCGTTGGTTTTTATAATCTTGAAAACTTATTTGATACTTGTCATGACGAGGGTAAAAACGACTATCAATACTTGCCTGCGGGTACCATGAAGTGGAATGGTCTGAAGTATAGTCACAAACTTCGCAACATGGCTCAGGCGCTTTCGGATATGGGCACAGATGTCCTGAAGGGCGTAGGCTGCGCTTTCATCGGCGTGAGCGAGGTAGAAAACGCGAAGTGTCTCACAGATTTGTGCAATCAAGAACCATTGAAGGCTCGCAATTTCCGCTTCTGCCACATCGAAGGTCCCGACCAGAGAGGAGTTGATTGTGCGTTGCTCTATAATCCGGCGCTGTTCTCCGTGCGCGATGTGAAGCTCGTGCCCTATGTCTACGAACAAGCTAAAGACAGCACTCATGCCACTCGTGGTTTCTTGACAGTGAGTGGTGATTTGGCCGGCGAGCATGTCGTAGCTATCGTTAATCATCTTCCCAGTCGTTTTGCAGGACCTTATTATCGCGAGTTAGGTGCCCGACAGATCAAGGCCTTAAAGGATTCGCTGCTCGCCGAAGATCCTAAAGCCAAGATTCTGGTCATGGGCGACATGAATGATGACCCTGCTGACGCCAGCATGGCCAAAGAACTGCGTGGTCGTCGCAATATTGACGAGGTGGCCGAAGGCGATATGTACAATCCTTGGTGGAATGTTCTGGCCAACGGAACGGGTACTTTAGCTTATCAGGGAGCATGGAATCTTTTCGATCAGATATTGCTTACACCGAATCTCTTGAATAAGAACGGGCAGAAAGATTTTACTACATTGAAATTCTGGAAGAATCAGGTTGTACGCTTCGATTATTTGTTCCAAACCGAAGGCCAGTACAAGGGAACGCCTAAACGTACCCATGCCGCAGGTGTATGGCTCAACGGTTATAGCGATCACCTGCCCGTTGTTGTTTATTTGGTCAAGCAACAGCAATGATCGAAACGCATCCCTTTGAGCCTTGGTTGCCTACCGACGCCCGATTGCTCATGCTTGGCACCTTTCCGCCGGCATCCAAGCGTTGGTGCATGGAGTGGTATTATCCAAACTTCCAAAATGACATGTGGCGCATCTTTGGGCATGTATTTTTCGACGATAAGTTTCATTTTGTAGATCAATCTAATAAAACTTTCAGACTAGATGCACTCAAAGCTTTTCTAAAAGAGAAGCGAGTGGCCCTCTTCGATACGGCATTACGTGTTCGTCGCACCAAGAACACGGCCTCCGACAAGGATTTGGAAATCGTCGAACAGAGTGATCTTGACGGCATGCTACGGGCCTTGCCTGATTGCAGGGGAGTGTTATTGGCCGGTCAGCTGGCTACGCAGGTCTTCACGTCGCACTTTGGAATCAAGACTATACCCAAGATGGGACAGTACACCACCTTTACTTTCGAAGGGCGTGAGCTTCGGCTCTATCGCATGCCCAGCAGCTCACGGGCTTATCCCATGGCTGTGGAAAAGAAATCAGAGTTCTACCGTATAATGTTTAATGATATCTTAGTATGAATATCTCTGAAGATAAAATCACAATCATCGGTATTGCCGGTGGCACCGGCAGTGGTAAAACGACCGTTGTAAGAAAAATCGTAGAGGCCTTGCCGCCTCATTTCGTAGCCGTAGTTCCACTCGATTCTTATTATAATGATACGACGGGCATGACCGACGAAGAACGACATCAGATTAATTTCGACCATCCCGACGCTTTCGACTGGAAGCTGTTGCATAAGCAAGTTCACGAACTACGCGAGGGGCATGCTATCGAACAACCCACCTACAGCTATCTCAAGTGCAACCGGTTGCCCGAAACCATCCGCGTAGAACCGAAGCCTGTTATTATCATCGAGGGCATTATGACGCTGCTCAACAAGAAGCTACGCGACCTGATGGACTTGAAAATATTCGTCGACTGCGACCCTGATGAGCGATTGATACGTAACATTCAGCGCGATACGATAGACCGTGGAAGAACGGTTTCCATGGTTGTAGACCGTTATTTGGATGTATTGAAGCCCATGCACGAGCAATTTATTGAGCCGACGAAACGTTATGCCGACCTCATTATTCCACAAGGTGGCGAGAATATCAAGGGTATCGGCATTCTCTGCAAGTATATCGAGGGCCTCGTTCCTATGGAATAAGCCCATGTAAAATGGTAAAGTGCCGTTTTGTTCTAATATGTTTTGAACAAAACGGCACTTTTATTATATTCCCAAATAAGTTTTTAGGACATGCTCAACGCTTTTTTCAATTCCACATACATGCTCTGATAGTGAGCCTTGAGCAGTTTAGTTGGTACTGACAAACGCAATTTTGCCAACAAAGTCAATAAATCCTGAGCTGTACTCAAGTCTACCGGCGACTTCACCATCTTGAAATCTTCCATCGGATCAAACTCAAAGAAGGCGTTTGAAGACTTCCGACTCAGGCTTTCATCGGGGCAAACAGCCCACATGCAAGGTAATATCTCATCATGCTGTATGGTTTGCAGATAACTGGGGGCGGCCTTCTTGCCTTCTCCCTTACCGGGCAACAAGCGTAACAAGGAACTTAAATACACATTTTGCAATTGACGTTCGTAGATATCAGGGCTACCTCCACGCATACTTTTGCTCCACACCGCATTATACAGATCCATCATATATTGCCTATACGTGTAGGCGGTGGCAGGTTCCAGTTGTTCATTGAGTGCCATGACCGAACTTACCGGTTTGGCAAACAGGCTTTTCAACACACGTGCCTGTAAATTGGTAACAGACACTACCGGGCCTATCTTATTGATAATATCCTTATTGAGCAACCACGCAGGCATATCATAAATATTCTTCAGGACAAACTGCAAGGCTTCTTGCTGTATCTTCTTATCCGTAAAACGGAAGTTGCGCTTTCCATCTCCGGCCACAGGCTCATCCATATAGATACTACCCACATACATCACCGCATGATAAAGATAGGTTTGCAGCTGGTTGGTAAGATTGGTATAAGCCTCCTGTAACCGCTGATAATCTTTTCCTTCTTCCACGCACCATTCATTCAGATGCTTCATGATGTACTTCAGATTGTTGATACCATAGGTTCCAGCCTTCACGGCATTGTCACCCAAGTCCTCTGACTGACAAGAAGGATCTACCGAATTGAAGAAATATTGTGGACCATACACATACATACGATTACCCTCCTTTTCACGAATCCAACGATTCAAAACAGGCTGTTCATCCTGCGGGGTCTTGGCTTCGAAGATAGGCTTATAGCCCCATGTCAGCGCGTAAGCATCGTAAACGCCCAGATGAGGCGGACGCAGATTGACGCCTTTATCACCCGGTTGTGCCACATAATTGTATCGAGCATAATCCATTATGGAAGGAGTGGTGCCATAGGTTGCCGTAAAAGTAGCTGAGCGCAACGAGTCTACCGGAATCGTTGACGATGCTCTAAAGTTATGGAGCAAACCCAAAGTATGGCCCACTTCATGGGCAGCTACATAGCGAAGTGAATTACCCGTCATGTCGCTGTCAAACACTTTGGCACGGGCACGTGGATCGACAGCCCCTGTTTGTACAAACTCCCAGTTATGCAGTAATTTTACACTGTTGTAATAAAATAAGACATCGGCTTGAATAATCTCACCAGTACGAGGATCGGAACAACTGGGGCCAACGGAGTTTTCTACTTTTGTCGTAATCATACGATAACAATTGTAGCGAATATCATCTGGATCGAAGTCCGGATCGTTGGCAGGATAGTCCTTTACTACTATCACATCCTTGAATCCTATCTGCTTGAAAGCCTTGTTCCAGTCACATATACCTTGTTTTATATAAGGCCGCCACTTGCGTGGAATGGCTGTATCTACGTAAAAGACAATATGCTTCGATGGCTCCACCAGTTCACCACGGGCGTAAGCGGCAGAGTCCGTAGGCCGAATATCCCATCGTTTAATGTATGAAAAACTTGTCACACCATCTTCCTTATCGGTAAAATATTCCTTCTTCTCATCAAAATAACCGATGCGCGGATCGGCCAGACGAGGACGCATGGGCTGTTCGGGTAAAAGAATAATGTTACGCAACATTGTCACCGTCAGTGGCTCGCCACCGCTATTGTAACCAAGTTGAGAGCGTACTTGCAGATTCTTAGGAAATGTTTTTACACCCATAATCATGCAAAGGTCACCTACCTGTGAGCCGCCTCCACCATTTTTAGCTCCCGAACAGAATGGATTCAATTCCTTTACGTCATTCTCGAAGAGCGAAGAAAGGTCCACTAAAACATCACCTTCGGCCGAAGTTCCTTTAATCTTGAACGACTTCCAAATAGGATTTGTGAAATTCCGATTGAATGAAGCCTGCAAGGAAGAAGTTGGATCACATAGCGTTTTATATACCTTCTTATGCATATAGAGTCGTTCACCCTGCACCGACAATGTAATGAGAACAGGCGAATGAGGCATTTGCCCTGCCACACTTCCTGCATTGTTACTTGTTGTTGCCACGCGCGAGGTCAGCAGCAAGTCTTTACCCAGCAACGTTTGGGGGATTTCAAACAGGTAATTATCACCCTGTCGGTACACGTTCATCAGCCCGGTCTTACGAGTATAGCCTGCCGTCAGGCTGCGATACTTACTATCCGGGGCACTCTGCGTAACAACTTCGGCTACTTCTGTTGTTTTTTTCTTATTTTTCTTTATATCCTTTCCATCCATTGTGCTGATATTGAAGCACAAGCAGAGGAGTAATAATACAAATTTCATTTCCGTAATTTAACTATAATAAGATTAGGGTAATTGGTCTATGTCAAAGTTATCACTGGCCATAAAGGCTTTTTTCAGTATCTCATACTTCCGCTTCATGAGCGGATAGCTGTTGATGATGCGCTCCCGTTCTGCCTTAGGTGTTGTAAAAATGAACGCTATCCACTGGCGTCTGTCTGTATCGGCGTTAGGTGTTTCTATCCACCAACCACCCCTGTCGGGATCAGGATCAAAGAACGTCGTTGCCGGATTGTAGCTCACGAAGCCCAGCGGATGAAAGTCTATCTGCCATGGCAACTTGCCAACAACATTGCCCAATGGGGTTTTCGTCAGGTCGCCGACATCCTTTGCAAAATAAGCTTTACTGATATCATCCAACGAATCGGGAATCGTAAACACCTTGGCTTCACCACCCAGATAATCAATCCAATAGCGGGAGTGAAGGTCGCCTTTGATAGCCTGTTTCAAACTATCACTCTCCAGCCCCATTGTCGGGCGCACACCAGCCATGGCAACAAAGCGATTGGCTGCATAAGCATGATAGCTGGGTGTTTTATTTTCCATACCCAAAAAGAGAATACTATCGGCCAGGATGATAGAAAATGGCAGATGTTTTTGCTTGAACTCTTCCGAATACACATCCAAAAACATCGTATGCAATCGCTCAATGCCACGTTTCAGTAGCTCCGTATCCTGTTTCACAGGCGTTATTCGCAGATTATTCTTCTTTTGGAAGTTAAATTTATAATCTCTCGTTACCGGATTTGTTACCAGATAGGTTTTATATTTAGAGAACAAGAGATAACGCTCATGCTGAATAGGATCGGCAGGATTGTCAGTAAAGTCATATAGCGCGTCTTCCAATTCTGCGTGTATAGCGCTCTCATTGGTGCATGAAGTCAGCATGCCCAACAGGCAAACTGTTATCGATAATATAGATTTCATCTTTCCCATTGTCTACTGCAAGTTAGTGTTTATTAATCTTTCGGCACGTGGTATCGGTAGCGTATAGCGCTTGTCGCCCTGCTTTAACACGTATTCGGTCTTTTCACCGCCTACGTCACTCGAACTGTAGGTGTGCTTCAGCTCCGGACAGCCCCATCGACGCAGGTCAAACCATCGGATTCCTTCAAACGAAAGTTCACGTCGACGCTCGTCCTTTACCAATTGCAAAGCTTCTTCGGCCGATGTTGCCACGAGTGCCTTGTTGTTGTAGATACGATTGTCTCTGATCGCGTCGAGATCCTTTAAGGCTTCCGCAACCTTGCCCCCCTCTACATAGGCCTCTGCCCTATTCAGATAGGCTTCTGCCAAATGGAAAGCATAAGGATACATGCCGTGCGAACGTAAGGCATAATACTTATAGGGTTTCGCACGCCGCATTTTCGTATAGTAGCAGGCTTCTAGGCGTACATCTTTTTTAGTGTACATGCTAATCAACTCCGGATTGACGATGAAGCAGCCCTTTTCGCTATTGTTGGCCGTGATATAATTTTGCAGTTTGAAAGCGTCTGCTGCGTCAGGACCGTATGTGAAGAGAACTTCTGTATTCTTTTCATTTAAGAAACGATCTTTATTCTCTTCTACCCCATTCGTCAGATCATAGAGTTTCTTATTGCTTGTCTTGATGGTTTGCGTAGCATATTCGGCAGCTTTGTCGTATTGTTTCTTAAACAAAGCCACACGTGAGCGCAACAACCAAGCCGTACTTAGATTCGGACGGTAAATTGTCTTTTCTGTTGCCGCGGCTTCAAAAGCCTTGATCGAAGCCTCCAGATCATGCTCGATGAGGCGGTAAATATCACCAAGTGTTGCCTTCGCCAATTTCTTATTCTCCACGCTGATGGCATTGTTAATGGGCACAGCCTGGGTTGCGTTAGCCTGAGCGTCGTTCTCATAAGGCGCAGTGTAAGTGTTGACCAGCATGAAATAAGACCATGCGCGCAGGAAACGAGCCTCACCTTCCAGATCTTTGCGTTCCTGTTCGGTGCCTGTTGCTTCGGCCAGATTGTTGAGGATAACATTGCTGACCAGTATTCTGTGGTAATATACATCCCATGAATTATCCGCTCTCACCGTATTGTTATAGTCAACTTCGGGGTCATCGTTCCAGATATAGTAACCCCACATTCTTTCGCGGCTGTCCGTTGCATTCTTGCGGCGCACATTTACGTATTCACTGACATCATCGGTCAGCACATCCAGATATTCCGATAGAGACACCTGATTATTCTTTCCGTGGTTGAGTCCCTCGCCTAAGAGGAATTCCTTATAGTCTTTGGTGGTCTTTGGAATATAGAGATCCTGTGACTTCTCTTCCAAAAAGTCACCGCAGGCGGTAAGACTCATGGCCATCATTCCCAAGAGAAATGGCCGAGCGATATATTGAAACTTCATCTCTGATTAAAAGTTTAAGAAGATTTGACATGTGTAAGTTTGCTGTGGTGGAATTGTTCCCGATGTCAGCGACAGCTGTTCCGGGTCTTTACCTTTCAGCTTACTGCTTTTCAAAACAAAGAGATTAGAGCCTTCTAACGCGATGCTGCCACCCCGAATATGCAGGAATTTCAGCAAAGCAGGTTCAAATTCATAACGCAGACTCATGGAACGGCAGCGCAGGAAGTTACCTGACACAACCCGAACATCGCTCTTGTTGTACATTTCCCAGCGGTTTTCCGCAATAGGATACTTCCGCCCGGAAGTGGCAAAGTTCAGAGTCTTGTCTGACAACACAGGGATATTCGTTCGTAATTCATCGCCCGGTTGTTGCCAACGGTCTACAAACTCATTCGACATATTCTGCTGTGGATAGGGTAAAGCCTGCCCCGAAGCCTTGTAGAGATCATTCAGACGAATCTTATTACCCAAATTAAACGAGAACAGGGCATTGAAAGTAAAACGTTTGAACTTCACGGAAGAAGAGAAACCACCACTCAAATCGGGTTCGCGTTTACCCATATACACAAAGGCCGCGTCATAAGCTTCTTGCAAACTATTGATAATGGTCTTGCCGTTTTCATCTATTTCGCTTTCCCCATAGAAGGTCGGAAGTCCCGTATTGTGATCCAATCCTTTAAAACGATAGGCATACAGGCTGTTCACGGGCCGTCCGTTTTTGACCAGTGTGCCGTTGACATATTGCTGCCAGGTAGCTTCGCCGTCACCTTCGTTAATGACTTGATTATAGTTCTTGCCCGTATTGAAAGAAAGACTCCACGTCCAGTCTTTTGTTACGACGGGAATCACATTCAGACTCAGTTCCCATCCCTTGTTCTCAATATCACCGGCATTAATAGTAACCGTCGTTGCACCGTTCGACGGCGCAATGTTGCGACTTACAATCTGGTCGTAGCCACGCTTGCGATATAGCTCAACCGCACCCGAAACACGATTCTTGAAGAACGCGAAATCAAGGCCAAAGTTGTTTGAAATAGTTTTCTCCCATCTCAGATTGCGATTAGGAAATTGCTTGAGCGTAGAGACGAAGTCACCCAAGGTGCTGTTGTAGTTTTCCTGTCGTACAATCAGATTGGGTGTTTGATCAGGGTGCACGTTGCCTTGCATACCATACGACGCACGGAAAGCCAGTTCGTCAATCCACTTTTGCGACTTGAACCACTTTTCTTCGCTGACGTTCCAACGGCCCGAAACCGACCAAACAGGAAGAAAACGTACACTCTTGTCCTGTCCAAAGCGATTGGAACCATCGGTACGAATATTGAAATTGGCAGAATACTTATTACCATAAGAATAGGTAAATGTTCCATAAGCCGACAATGTATTGGTCGTATTGTCAGTAATCACATCGGGATAAAGTCGCAAGGTGTTTGCATAAGTCGGATAAGCCGCGATGTCGATGTCGGCAAACTGCTTGCCACGGAATGGCATATAGCCGTAGCGTATACTCTTGTAGCCATCGTATTTCAACGAGGTGATTTCACTTCCCACATTTGCGGACAGAAGATGATTTCCCATGGGATAAGCTACGTCAACACTATTGCGCCACGTGTACCGATGACTACGAGTTGTGTTGTGCTGCAACTCTCCACCGATAGGTATACCAGAATATTTATAAAACTCAACTGGATCGTAGTCTTTCTGGCCATAGGCGGTCAACCTTTTCTTTGAAATATAGAAGGTTCTTTCGTCTGCCCAGTTTTCTTCTTCTGTATTACCTAAGTTAAGGCCTGCCAGCGAGGACACTTTCAGCCAGTCGAGTGGCTTCCAGTCTAAGCTCAGGTTAATCAACGTACTGCGTGTTTTGTTGTCACGGCTACTGTTTTCCAGTTCGTTGAATATATTATAAGGTAGTGAACCAAAGATGGTTTTGTCCTCGTCGTAATAAAACCGCGAACCATCAGCATTGTAAGCAGGTATGGCCCGTGAGGTGCGATAGGCGTAATCGAGTACAGAAATGCTGCTATGAGGATAGTTTGCTTCTGTATTCGTGGTACTGATTTTAAATCTTCCCGTTAGTTTTTGAGTTAGTTTGACATTTACTTTCAACATGGCGGTCAGTCGATCGAGTCCCTCATAGCGATTGGCACCCTGTTGGTTCATGTAGCCCAGCGAGAGATAATAGTCCATTCGCTCTCCCGCACCCGATACGGAAACCGTATGCTGCTGGGTCAAAGCATTGCGATAGAGCAGCTTCATCCAATCGGTATTCAACTCTTTGAGGTTTTTCACGTTCTCACGGAACGTATCGTAGTCTATCTGTTTGCTCCAAAGTTTTTGCAATTCGCCTTCATAGGCCATGGTGGAAGGGCGATAGGAGTTGAACTGAAGGCCACGATTGACCATTTCTTCCGACATTTCTACGCGCTCCTTTGAGGTCATGAGGTTCAGATTGCTATAAGTGGGACGGCTCGTCAGGCTCATGCTACCCGTATAGCTGATGGCCGGCGCGCCCTTATGTCCACGCCGGGTGGTCACAACGATGACGCCATTGGCTGCTTTCACGCCATAGATAGCCGTGGCACTCACGTCTTTCAGGACATCGATACGCTCAATATCACTGGGATTGAGGCCTGAAATAGCATTGCCTACGAAGTTCACATTGTCGATATTATTGAGCTCTTCGGCTGATATCGAGACTGGATCGTCCAGAATGATACCGTCAACTACCCACAGCGGGTCGCGATTTCCGGTGATGGAAGAGGTTCCTCGTATACGAATCTTAGGTGCTACACCCGGCGTGGAAGTAGCATTCATCAGGGCAATACCTGCAATACGGCCTTGCAACATCTGGTCAAGCGACGTTGCCGATGGCGTAGCCAGGTCTTCCATCTTCACGGATACAATAGAACTGGAGAGCTTGCGCCGATCCAATTCCTGATAACCGGTCACTACCACGTTATCGAGTACGTGAGCATTGCTCTTCATACGCAGGTTGACGGATGACGAAGCCTTGACATGGAGATCTTCCATACCGAGATAAGAAACGGTCAGGATAGCGTCGGAAGGCACATTACGCAATACAAAACTACCATTTAAATCAGTAGTGGCGGCCGGTTTGCCATTCACGCGAACCGTAGCGCCTTGCACCGTGGTGCCATCTTCGTCGTAGAGTACGCTGCCTTTTACTTCGATAACTTCATTGCTGCCTTTGCGCAATACGATGTTAATGAAATTGTCGTTAATGGTGTATTTCAGCGGATGCCGACCTATAATCTTGTTCAAGGCTTCACTGACAGATACGTTTTTCAGTCGCACTGTGGTTCGATACTGACTGATGTCCTCGTAGACAAAGATAAACTTATACTTCGACTGCTTTTCTATTTTCTTGAAAACAGTGGGCAACGGTTCGTCATCGGCCACGACAGTAATGCCGCCACTACGGCCTTGGGCATGAATCGTAGTAACCGTTCCCAGCAGAAAACACAGCAGCCATAAAACAAATAAATGATGAAGGGCTTTCATACTTAGCACGTTATAATATAAAAAATGTTATACGAATAAGGTATACGAAATGCTTACAAAAACGGTTACCCTTTTAAACAAATAAAATCGCTTTTCTTACGATTTTGTATGAAAAGCGATTAAAAACATAAAAAGCAATAGTTTTTACTCTACAATAAGACGGCCTCCGACCAAATGGGCTTCCATCTGTTCCATCTGATTGAGCAAACGGATGGTATAGGCCAATGGTCTATGGCGGTCGGCCACGAAATGCAGGTTGAGCGCAGCCAATCGTTTGGATCGCAATTCGACATCAACATTATACCAACGGCCTATTTCTTTCAGAATATAGGGCAACGAACAGTTGTCGAAATAGAACAGCCCCTCGCGCCAATAGGTATAAGCGTCTACGTCAACATGGTTGACATGAATCTTGCCTGATTTGCCGACAGCGGCACTTTGCCCCGGATGGATACTGGTTTTCGTAGAAGTACCGGGCAGCGACACCTCGACCAATCCTTTCACCAAAGCCACTTGCGCCGGCTCATCAGCATAACTGCGGAAATTGAACTCCGTACCCAGCACACGCGTTTCCATCGTTTGCGTGCGCACTATGAATGGATGCTGGCTATCCGCAGCCACCTTAAAATAGGCTTCTCCTTCTAAATAGACGATACGTTCGGCCTTGGTAAACACTTCGGGATAGGTGATGCGACTGTCGGTATTGAGCCATACCTGCGTGCCATCGCTCAGCATTAGCTGATAGGTTTCGCCTCGCGGAATAACTACCCGATGCGTTGCTATATCGGCATCGGCCGGCAGAGAGCCACCAAGCGGTATCGGGCGATAGACCAGTTGACGGGCAGTCATGCTGGCAATGGTGGCCGCAGGGTTGCCCATATTGCTATATAAAGGAATATCTTGATGAGTGGCGGGTATCTGAAGCATGGCTTTCTTCTGCCCTGTCGTGGCCTTGATAAGCGTTATTTCGGACGGCGCAGGTCGTGGCTCTACGGTTGTGGTGGGGCGCAAAAGCCAAACAAACAGTGCGATGGTAGCAGCCGTAAGCAGGGCTGTGAGGGCTATCAGAGACTTGCGGTAAGTGTGACGGCGATGGAATACGGCCAGCTCTTCTTCCGGATTGGGCACAGATAAGGCCGTGGCGTCTACTTCTGATAATAGACGACATAACGCTTGGGCCTCCTCGTCTTGTGCAAATTCATGGAGGTCGGAAGCAGAAATATCGGCCTCAGCCTCGCTCATGCGCAGTGCCCTTTGCTCTGACTGACTGATTGTATCTTGATTTTCCATCACCACCATTACGTATTCAAAATGAAATCGGTTACCTGTTTTTTAGTTCTTTTCTTAAAATACGGAGGGCTTTAACAATGTTTTTGTGTATGGCAGCAACGCTTACGCCCAAATCTTCGGCCACTTCTTTATACTTCTTGTGATGAATGTAGCACTGTTCCAGTATGTTTCGGTTGTAGGGTGTGAGTTTTTCCATGCTGCTTCTGACCATCGACACCCGGTATTCTAGCTCTTCCAAGGTGCCTTCATGGGTAAACGTATCGTTCAGTTGAGTAGCGTATTGGATGTAGTTGTCGTGCACTTGTTGGTGTCGCAAATAATCGATGCACTTGGTTCGCAGAACGGAAAGCAGATAGGATTTGGCCGTGGGTCGGGCAATCGTATCAAAGTTCTGCCACAACACTGCAAAAGTTTCGCTCACGATGTCTCGACATACCTCCTCGTCTTTCACGTAGCGGTATGCAAAATAAAAGAATGGACGATACCATTCTCTGAACATCACGTCAAATTCTCTGCATTCTCTCATTGTCAAAACAGAACCAATCAATAATCGCGGTTCTGATTTCGTGGCAACAAAGTTACGCAATTATACGCTAATGCCATGATATTTGCTTGGCCTTTTGCATGCCGATAGGTAACAAATAGATACAAATCTGAAGCAAAGAGCGTAATCGCCTTATGATACCAGCCTCATTTTGTCAAGAAATGCGACGATTTTTGGGCCCTTCGAGGTGACACAATCTAGCAGATAAAAAAGGAGAAAAAGTGGAGGAAGAAGGTCGAAAAAAACATGTGGAGGAGACAAAATGGAGTTTTTATCTTGTAAAAGCCTACTTTTACAAGGTAAAAGCTATGCTTTTGGGTCGTAAAAGTTATGCTTTGACACGATAAAAGCTATGCTTTGACGTGGTAAAAGCTATGCTTTGAGGAGTGAAAAGGGGACAAAATGGTTATGAAAAGCACAACAAAACAACAGCAAAGAAAGCAAAATGCTGATTATCAGCAGCTTACTTAAAACGCAAAATACGCGTGTTTTTTCAGCCAAAAGGGTTGGTGATTGAAAAAACACGCGTATTTTAAGGGGTAAAGTCAATATTCTTTACTATTAATTTCTTGTAATTAGCCAAGTTATTTTAGCCGTAGCAACAGCTTCGGGAATAAGTTTTCCTGCTTATTCTGCGGGTTCGCTGATCGTTTCTTCTGCCTGATTATCATCCGAAGAGGGCAGTTGCTGCTGTGCCTGACGGGCTTCTTCAGCTTTGGCAAAGGCTTTGTAGCATTGATGTATCTTGATGGAATTAAGACACTCTACCACACCATAGACGATCATGCACCAACCAATTACAAACATTGGGGCTGAGGCGGTAGCTTGAGGATAAAGGATAGCGATGATTCCGATGAGGAGTATCAGCGAAGGCATAATCCAATAGAACGCGCCCACATGGGCATACTTCGTGGCTGAGGCCAGATTGACAAACTGATTGATGGCACCCAAGATGAGAATAGCGGCCAGAATATACATGAGCCAGTTGATAAACGTTGTGGGCATGAGGGCCAGAATGATGCCAAGAATCAAACTACCCAGACCCACAATGGGGAAGTTAGGTTTCAGAGGCTCTATCTTGTTGCCGTTCGTATCGAATATTTCCAAGCTCGGATCGGTGCTTCGCTTACTGCTGATATAGGTTGCGCACGAGATAATGCCCGATAGGAAAAACAGAACGCCAATTGAGATTGTAAGCCATTGCACCATTTGCTCACGATATTGCACAAGCAACGCGCCAATAACGATGGCGATGATGGCTCTGAAATATGAACTTTGTAATACTTTCATACTATAATATGGTTATGTTATACGTGCAAATGTACGAAAATAAATTAGGTTTTTCGGGGAAAAGCTATATATTTGCGCGAAAAGGCTTATATGAAGACAACACTTTATCTGGTTCGCCACGGCGAAACGGTAGATAACGCCAATCAGATTCTGCAGGGGCAAGAGCCGGGAAGGCTCAACCAAACGGGTATTAGACAGGCAGAAGAGGTTCGCGATAAAATGAAGAATATGCCCATCGACGTATTCATGGCCAGTGATTTGCGCCGAGCCATTCAGACTTGTGAGATGATTGCCGCTCCACACCATAAACCCATTGAAACCACGCCACTGCTACGCGAACGCGACTGGGGTGATTTCACGGGGCGGTATATTCCCGAATTGCAAACGATAACAGAGTGGCCCGATAATGTGGAATCGCTGGAAGCCATTAGAAATCGTGCCCGCGATTTCCTGACAATGCTCAAAACGAAATACGAAGGCAAGACGATCTTGGCCGTCGGACATGGCATTATCAACAAAGCCGTACAGAGCGTGTATTTCAACAAGCCAATGAAAGAGATTGAAAAAATGAGCAATGCCGAAGTGCGTATGCTGATATTATAAGCTAATCAAGGCCTTCGGAATCACACCTAAGGGCTGTAAATAAGACTTATTCGGGATAATAGGTGCCTTTGATAGATAATTGTATCAAAGTATCGGTAGCATTGGAATAAACGCTAATGACTTTACTAAAAGATCCCGGCAGAAAACCATTGCCATCGTATCTAACTACAATACTGTCAACCGCACCGGGCTTAACCGGCATACGTGGCCCTTCGGCAGTTGTGCAGCCACAATCTGTTTCTACTCTATGGATGGCCAGCATATTCTTTCCTGTGTTTTTAAACACGAATGCACACCTTTGCTCTGTTTGGGTATGAAAAGTACCGAAATCATGCTGGTCAGTAGAAAACTGGATATGCGTGGTTGGCTTGTTTGCTGTCGGTCGAGGGGCGCAAGAAAGGAACAACAAGGCACAACCAAATAATATATTTCTCTTCTTCATTATTTATTGTTCTTTTTATATAATATAAAATAGGAGAACCAAGATAAATAAATAGGAGAGCCAATTGGCTCTCCTATTTATTTATCGAAATGAGTGCCTTACGGCGTTCATTTTCTTCTATTACTCTGCGATACAGATAGAAACACGGTTCTTATCGTTCTCAGCGAACGGCTGAACACGTGCACCCTTAGAGTCGCTTGTGATACGAGCGGCAGGGATGTTGTATTTCTCTACCAATGTCTTCACAACGCTCTCTGCACGCTGCTTAGCCAAACGGTCATTGATACGATCGTTACCGGTACCGGCGTCAGCATAACCTGTAACAGTTACCTTTGCTTCAGGATTAGCGTTGAGGTAATCAACGATTTCCTTCACCTTCTGTTCTTCGGCTGTTGTAATCTTGTAAGAATTGATTACGAAGAATACATCGCGACGAATCGGTTCAACTTTCTTTTCTTCAATAACAGGTGCTGGTTCTGGAGTTGGTTCAACAACTGGTTCCGGAGCAATATAAACAGGCTCTTCCTTCTCCTTCTTGGTATAACTCTTACCCAAGTTGATGCGCAAACCTGCGAGTGCATTAAAGTACCAGTCAGCATTTCCGGCCTTCTTAGAGTTGTACTTGTCGCTCAACACGTTGGCGTTACCTTCTACTACGAGGCTTACAGCATCGCTCAAGCGGAAGTTCAAGTCAATTCCGCCACGACCGAAGGGATTAATCTTTGTACCATCCCAGAGATAATCAAGGCGATAACGGCTCAAACCTACCTGACCATATTGAGTCGCGATATCTGAAGCGATAGCGTTCACCTCGTCATTACCCCAAGCAATATTGGCACCACCACCGATGAATGCTACTACATTAAACACACGATTAGGATTCCAACCACCGAAGAGGTTAGACAGATTGAACATAAAGTCCAAACCGGGAGCTACATAATTAAACTTATAATCCTTTGTGATAGGCTTCACGGAAAGACTGGTGGAATAACCATTCCAGCCTCCCTTGCTCTGCCAACCATTGGCTTGCAGACGAACGCCAAATACAGGAGAGAACTGGTAACCCAGACCCAGCTGTACATTAGGAGAAAGCTGATCTTTTAATTTTGCTTCACCAAGGGTGTATTGAGCTCCGCCCTGAAGATTCAGGAACAGATGCTTCTTGAATGTGTACTCAGCACCATCCTTATCAGTATAAGTTGCCTGAGCCATTGCTGCACTCGAGCCTAAAACAAGCAGCGAGGCAATAAATAAAGACTTGATTCCTTTCATAAAAAACAGATAATTAATTTTTAATTTGAGTTCCACCAAGCTGGTTTGTGTCCGTAACGTTATCGGCTGTTGTCAGATACCATTTACCATTGCGCCTGATGGGCTTCAGATAAAACGTCATCAAGTTGGGGCGTGGGTCATTGGCTTCCTTATCAAACAGTATCACGTTGATCTTGGCAATATTGTCAATCTCTCGGTCAAACACCAACTTATCTACTTCATAACGAATTCCTTGCATATTCATCAAAGCATTCGCCTGACGCTTTTGCAGTCCTGCCGGAAGCGTTACGATGGAATCACCGTCTAAGAAAGACAACTGTGCCACAGCACCTCTGATATCCTTCTCATTCAGAGATTTAATAAAATTATCCACCAATTGCTTTACCTCAGCGGTATCAACACCTCGGAAGGAGTCGGTAGGCTGCACAAGGAATTGCTCTTGTAACTGCTCTACGCTCTTTTTCTTTTTGCACGACGACATGGTAAATGTCAGCATAAGGAGCGCAAACAGAGATAGATAAAGAACACTTTTTCTCATAATTCTTATTTAGGATAAAAGGGGTGTCAACGAGTGACACCCCTCCTTTAATATTCGATTAGATAATAATTACCTAATTAGTTCTTCTTAGCACCACCTGAACCAGTAGTCTTCTTAACTGTGATTACAGTCCAAACAACCTGAGTATAGTTCAAGTCCTTCTTAACACCGCTGGTGCTATCCTTAGTTCTCTTCTTAATCACGTTACCCCAGTTGTACTTCACTGCGATTGGAACGTAGATGTGGAAGTCCTGAACACCACCACCATTGTTGGTGTATTCGATGGTACCATACTTCTTACCAGCCATATCGCCTTCAGTCCAACCGTTGCCAGATGTACCATGAACAGAGTTTTCATATACTTCTGTACCTGCAGCATTCTTCAGCTTCAAGTATGTTGTAGTTGTAATAGCTCCAACCTTCTTATAGCTAGTAAGTGAAGGAATCTTCTCAACAGAAGGCAACTTAACAATTTCAGCAGGATCTGTCAAAGCAGGAGCCTGACGAACAGAAGCTTCAGCCTGGTGGTCAGAACGAATATGTTCACGGATGATCGACAAGTCAGTAATTCCATAGTAGCTGTAAGGAACCTTACCTTCTGCGAAAGTTGCACCTACCTCTACGTTGTAATCACGCCAGTCTTTAATCTTAACCAAGTCTTCAAGCTTAAGTGTCTCTGTCTGGTTCAAAGCATCGGTCCATGTCTTGTGAACAGGCCATACGTTGATTGGACGGAGCATACGCACATTGAAGAAGTTGTTAGCCAATAACGGAGCGTAGCAAGGATCGTGGCTTGCCTTTACCTCTACATAAATAGTGAATGTCTTATCGATATTATCAGTCAGATAATCCTTCATAATATCTTCACCCTTCGCATTGCGACGACCCATCTTGTTGATCAAGTCGGTAGCGGCATTTCTATTATCCGTCTCGTCACCAAAGTAGTGGAGGATAGAGTACTTACCATCGTCAATATTCTGTCTGAGTTCAGCTACGAGTTCATCGTTAATTGCGTTACCATCCTGAGCAATTGCGAAAATCTTGTGATTATTGTCAGCAAGTTTCAAAGTCCACTTAGAACCGGAAGCACCTTCTACAACCCAAGTACCACTTGTCGCATTGATTGTAGAGTTAACACCCTTCTTAGGCAATGTAAACTCAAAGTCAACCTGAGTCTTCACTGTACCATCAGCATTATAGAACTCGGTGAACTTATCCTTAGGACCTTCAAGTTCGAGCAACAATTTCTTGTCAACCCAGTACTCACGGAGATCCTTATCAAACTTATCGTTAGTCAAATCAACCTTGTTTACCTCTGCAGGTGTTGGAACGTTAGCGTGAACATCGAGATCAGACTGTGTTCCAGGTTCATAAGCTGAGTTGAACTTGTACCAGTGACCGAGGTCCTTATTAGCTACCTTACCATACTCGAAGTGAATCTTATGAGGAGCGAAGTAAAGCTTAACCCAAACATCAGGTCTGTTATCCTTACCAATGAAACGTACCCAAGTAGAAGCTTCCTTCAAGTTTTCGCCCTTAGAAGCATAGGTTACGTCGTAGTCCTTCATAAACTGCTCATATTTAGCAGCATCCATCTTACCAGCAACAGGATCATCGGTGAGGTTCCATTCCAAAACGTTGGTCTGAGGATCCCAAGCCTGCGGATCGGTAGCGTTATCATGCGGTGTGTACCATACACGACCATAAGCGGCATCCTGATCAGCCTGTTTCTCTCCTACATTTGGACCGCCATAGCGAACAGCCTGCCATCCCTCTGTATAGAGCTTACCGTCTGCGATAGTCGGCATATTAGTCTTACCAGCTATCACTTCAAGATAATAGCAATTCTCAAACTCCTGCTTGGTCATACCATTGCCGCCAATCTTCTGAAGGATGAGTGCCTCAACCTGTGACCAGGTCATCTTACCCTTATCACCACAGTTCATATAGATTTCATTGAGCGGAGCTTCAACCACAGTAGGCTGAATCACCTCAACAATACGCAACTTGATGTAACCATAGAGAACTACATTATTCTCTGCGTCAACGAGGTCTACGCGAACCAGCGGCTCACGGTCGATAACCTCACGGGTCGCAACCTTACCAGTGATAGTCTTACCATCAGCAGTTACAGAACGAGGAGCGAATACACCATCTTCAATCTGCTCGATATGGGCAGACTCACTGGTCTTCTCCTCACCATGCCAATAGTCAACAACAGTAAACTTATACTTCAAGCCAAGAGCTTCAAGCTCTTCCGCTGTTAATTTAAAGTCATGTTTAGCCTTACCATACTTCGCAAATGTAAGATAGTCTGCGTGAGTTTCAATATAAGGCTTCAAGTCGATAGTCTTATCATATTCAACAGCGTGTGTAGCAGGCATCGTCAATACACCATGGTCCTGAGCTTCAGCCAAAGTACGACCATACTCCTCACCCTCGTTTCCAAAGAATTTTGTATAAAGATGATTGTTACCAACAACACCATTATCAGTTCCAACAAAAGTTCCTTTAGCAACGAGTTGATCAGGACCATTGTCTGCCAAAGCTTTCAGACGAATCTCTGCAGGAGTAAGCAGGGCATAATCAGATGTAACGGTATGAGCTTCAGCCTTAATATCTTCATTTGTTGTTTCAGGGAATGTGGTCTGAAGAGCTATAAACGGCAACTTAGCACCATAAGAACCATAAGAACCCTGTCCATGAGCTTGATCATACCACATATTGTTGGGAACCTGAGGGTCAGGATTAGCACTGGCTACCCAATCCATATAGTATTTCTTCAACTTAGCAAAGTCAGCTTTGAAAGGAACCGTAAGAACACCGTCTTTTACATAGTTAACCGTGCCATCGAATGTTTCCTTCTTAGGAGTAACGAAAGGTTCACCACCACGCGTATAAACTTCTGCTTCATTAACAAAGAAGCTGAACTTAGCATCCTTGAAGCTTGCCGATGTAGGATCTACGTGGTATCTTGCGATAGCACCATCCATGATAGTAACCTTACCACCTGAGGCAGGATCATTGTCAACGGTTATCTTGATTGTTTCATAACCTTGTGCACCAGTCACCTTATAAGTAAACTCAGTCTTACCATCAAAACCATAGGTAGGAGTGTTGAAAATTGCTGGCAACTCTATACTTGCAAGACCTTCCCAATAGAATGAAGGCTGGAATACAAGCGCAGAGAGACGCTTGTTGATCAGCACGGTCAAAACGTTAATCTGACGGTTGTGCTTATCAATAGCATCATTGAGATCTTGCAGTTCTTTCTTCAACTCTTTCAAAGTCTTAGCAGCTTCTGTTGCGTCTTTCACAACACCAACCAAGTCTCTGAGTTCCTTGAGTTGCTTCTCAACCTCAGCCTTATCTGCCTTGGTATCATCTAAGTTCTTCAAGGCATCACCGAGCTTATCGAAAGCATAACCCTGAGCCTCAAGGTTCGCCTTTGCTGCAGCAATAGCCTGCTCCAAAGTCCTAACCTTACCAGTCAAGGTGTTCAAGTTGTCGTCGATACCATTAACTTTGGCCACCAATTCATCGAAAGCATCCTTGTCAGCCTTGCCAGCAATAAGAGCCTTGCACTTATCAATAGCTTCCTGCAACTGCTCAGCTGTAACCAACTTGGCCATTTCGGTCTTAAGAGCCTCAAGTTCGCCCTTGGTCGCAAACGTTGCGTGAGCAGCGGCGGCATCAGCTTTCGCTTTCTCCAAGGCTTTTTCCAATGTTGTAAGCTGTGTCTTTAGGGCCTGGATTTCGGTGGCATTAGCATTAATGTCATCATCGTAGTCCTTACAAGACACAAACATACTCATGGTTGCGCTGAGGAACGCACCCATAAACAATGTGCTTAAAATTTTTCTTTTCATACGATAAATTTTAAATTAAACAATATATTAAATTAAACATATATACAATTTACACCTCTCCTCAAGAGATACAATTTCGGTGCAAATATAGAGATAAATATTAAAACCAACAAATAAAAACACGATTATTTTAAAATTAAGGAGTTTTAATTGTCAAGTTCTTCTATTTTCAAATTTCCTTGCTGAACGCCCATGAATAAGATGTTTTGCATCCGATGAGCATCCTGTGAGGTCAAGATTTTTGATAATATACAAAGCAACGGGTATGGTTTGGATGTTAAGATTATTTGGCATTGTCTATCAGACATCAATTATTAAACTCCGACAATCTACAGTTATACCAGACTGAGGCTGCCGTCTTATCGTTTATTTTCACCTTATTTATATATAAAGATACTCTCATCTATGTTGTGTTTTTTCTAAATGGGCCCGCCTGGTTACTTTTCTATGCTTTCTCTCCTAGACAGAGCCTTCACTATTAGTATAGATTGCAAATTTAAAACTTTTTCTGGAATAACAATATTGTTTGCTTTTTTTTTTGAAAAGTTTTTATTTATTTGCGACCTTGGCAGGCTTTTTAGAGCATAAAGACTGAAAAACAGGGGATTTACAAGCAGATATAGAAGACAGGAGGACGTATTTTTATGCAGATGTTTTTTAGACATAAGAACAGAAAGACAGATTTACATACAAGTGTGTTGTAAGGACATAAAGACATAGGGACACATTCTTCTTTGGTCATTTTAAAAGACATAAGAACAGAAAACTGATTTACATGCAGGTGCTTTGTAAGGACATAAAGACATAGGGACATAAAATAAAAAGACATAAGGGTCGCAAGCGACCCAAAAAGACAGAAAACCAAATAATACAACATCAGCTTCTGGTAGTTTTCGATAGCCGCTTAGGCTTACTATCTCCGTTTCTTGACTACACAAAAATATGTTCTTATGTCCTTGTGTCAAAAACAACAACAACACAAAAATATGTTCTTATGTCTTTATGTCAAAAAAAACAACTATAAAAAATCACAAGGTAACAACAAAGGCGGCACCAAAGACTACATTCGACATACTTTTCTTCTGCTTATAGACATTGGAGTGAAAGAATTGATTGGCATCTGTCACAGGTCGACCATCAAAAGTTAGATTACGTGCGGCTGCTCGGATGAAAGCTGTCGGCGTATGCTTAACGCTGTATGTCCGGCGTGTAAAATCATAGTCCATGAAGATTTTCCAAGCAATCATCGACTTGTGAGCCAACGTAAGCGACACTCCCGTCCCCATGGTCATAGCTCGACTGCCTTCAACGTTCAGATAACTCCAACTGGTCGTATATTCCTTGCCGTTATTCGACGCATCTCCCAACACCTCATAAACCAAAACTTGCCTGTCGCCTTGCTGTTCTGTCGTGATATCGATATCCCGTTGGTGCCCTGTCACCTCCGCACGAATGTCGATACCATGCAAATAACTTCTGCCAACTAACAGTTTGGATCCGATGGCCACACGCGAACTAAGGGGGTAATTGAAATAAACACCACCGCTCATACTGAATTCCGACAAGTGGTTCGACTTGAGATGAAGTGTGTAGCTATTGATAAATCCATCCAGTTGAGGCGCGGAGTGCACAAAATCGCCAATAGGATTCTGAACGAAGTCTTCACAATTATGTGCCTTCCGCGACATAATGCGCATTCTACCACCTACTCCTACATAGCGATTCAAGAAGTAAGCACCCTCTGCCCCCACGGTAGTAGCCCTTGAAAGCCTCAACTTTCTGACAGGCATATCTTCGTAATATTCTTGAAGTTCACTATTATTTTGAAACAAATCCAATGATTGTGTTTCGACACCTACCCCCACCTGCACATTGAAAAACGAGGGATGCGTAATCAAATCCGTATCGGTGATTCGGTATGGCAACACAATACCCTTCTCTTTAAACAAGAGATCGGCGATGGTATAGCCCAATTCCGTAGACAAAACACCCAATCCCGCACCGGCAAAGGTGTCACTCACCCAATGGCGGTTGTTGAGAATACGCATGCAACCTGTAGCCGTTGCAAGCGCATAACCGGCCAAGCTATACCACGGACTGCGCGTTAGTCCATATTCTTTATGCAGAATAGTGGCCGCGGCAAATGCTGTTGCGGTATGACCGGATGGAAACGAGTTGTGCGTGGTGCCATCGGGCCGCATTTCCTTGACCGAATATTTGATACTATTAACCAGCGTTGCCATGATGGCAAGCGACAAAAGGCTGCTGACCGCATAGCGTTTCACGTCTGTATGGCCCTTTACACCGGCCAACTTGAGTCCCGACACCAAGAGCAAAGGCGCATATTGCGAATAGTCATCCGATGTATTGTGGAAATTGTATTGAAACTGATGGCGCAATTCCCGAATGTTTCGCCGCTCTCCCCGTATGGCAATGCCCGCTACCACCCACGGAAGGCCTGCCCAAGTTAATTCTTTGCGCAACGCGTAGCTTAGTGTCAATGGCGTTTTTATATCTTTAACACCCTGCGCAGTCCACGCTGTGTCATTCAGCAGAGCAACACTGTCAGACGCAACACGTTCTATCCGCAGCGTATCAGCGACATGCCCGGAGACAGATTCCTGACACCAACACTTGCCAACACTACCTATTAAAGATAAAATACATAACAATAATAATCTCATTGTTCTTTTGCGAATAGTTAAGTTGTTCAATATATACTAATAATGTTCAAAAACAAAAGCCTACGTATCACAGCTATAATTCAACAACTGATATAGATTATACGCCTTCAAAGAAATCTTCGTACTCACTATCAAGGATTTTCCACGCTCCGTTCAGTCGGTTTCCTGTCCTAATAATCAGCTTTAACTCTGTCAACCGCTTCATGTACTTCTGAACTTGGCGTGTTGAAAGATTAAGTGTTTCCGCGATTTCTGTCGTTCTTATCTTCGGATTTAAAGATATGAGTTTGTAAATAACCCGCTGAGCTTTCACAAACTCTTTTCTAAGTTTAATTTCGTTGGCGAACTCTTTTTTATCGTTGGCGAACTCTTTTTGTTGTTGGCGAACTGTTTTTTCTTGGTTGGCGAACTCTTTCCTGTCTTCATTTACATAATTAAGATTCCACAATGTCACATGAAATTCGCCTGAGTTTGAGTTGAATTCCGGTGCTCTGTAACCAGAGTATTTCTCAAATCGTTTGTACTCATTCATAATTTTCTTCATGCCACTGCCTCTTCGTTCCATCAAAGCCAAACGATTGAAAAAGTCAGCAAGCAGAGGATTGCGTTTCTTTGAAGGAACATTCATCGGATCTAGTTGCTGAATGAGCCTCCCATCCATCATTCCTCCCGGCGAATAAACCTCCATACGATTATCATACATGTCTATGTGAATCTCGCTACCAAACTCTAAATACGTTCTATGAATAATAGCATTGCTGATAACTTCACTAACAGCACGCTTGGGATAGTCGGGAAGTTCTTCACGATAATCAGCTTCTTTCCACCATTTTTTGTGTGAGTTATTCTGAACAAAAGCTACCGCATCCTGCAACTGTCCAATGACACTTCCTTCAAATTCAGCATCATCCAGAGCTTCTCCCAAGCCATTGGTCATGTCAAGCCCATCCCAGCGGGTACAAAAGATACGGGATTGGCGGACAGGAGAGTCATCTGCCAACAACACTCCGGCATTAGTCAGTTTGCCTTGCGCGTCAATAATCCCCCATGATATAAATTCATTATCCTCAAAAGAACGCCCTAAACGCTTCAAATGAACAGATTTCAATTTGGAGAAAGACATATCTTCAAAACGATATGGAGCAGGAAGACTGTCATAGCTTTTACCAGAACCTTTGAGTACAAGGTTTCGGAGTTGCGCTCGATCTGCCACAGTCGACTCATTACCAATACGAACATAAGCAACGCGTTGCTTATCGCCTATATAATAATAAGGAGTTTCGTCACCAGATGCGACATGAAGCAAAATAATTTTCTTGCCTTCTGCTTCTTTAAACTCCAAATTAACAATCGGAATCGGGTCAAGTTTTGCCTTAATAGCTTCACTGATGATTTCCGCATCCTGCTCCGCGTCTTGCAAACCTACTAATTGATTATCTTCATTAATACCAAAAATCAGCATTCCCCCTTCGCCGTTAGCAAAAGCAGATACACTTTTAAGCCAACTCTTAGGGCGTTTGGCTTCTACCTGTTGCTTTTTATTATAGGCCGTTGCCTCTCCTATGAGGTTTTGTATATCCATTATCGTGCTTTAATTTTTCGCAGTAAACTGCTAATATCGTGTCTACACCTTGCTCATACCCATCAAATCATTTACTATTTTTTTCAAGTAAGTTCTTTACTTCCTCAGCAAATTTTTCATATTATATAGCCCACAAAGATGACTAAGATTCAGATTAATCGAAAGAAAAGGAAAAAAATCCAAACTATCGATATATCTCTTCGTTTGGATTTTGCATTCGTGCGCCTAACAGGACTCGAACCTGCACAGCCTAAACCACCAGATCCTAAGTCTGGCGCGTCTACCAATTCCGCCACAGGCGCATAACAAGTGCAAAAGTAATGTTTTTTTAGAGATTTACAAAATAAATCAAGTTTTTATTTATTAAGCCTACTAAGAGCCTCTTCCAGAATATTGGTCAGTTCCACAAACTGCGCTACCGTGAGCTGCTCGGGACGCTTCGTCATCATCTCTAAACCAAAGAAGTCGGCTCCGGGCTTGTCGGCCCCAAACATTTGCTTGATAGATACACGCAGCATTTTGCGCCGTTGGTTGAATACGGTCTTCACCAACCGCTTGAAAAGTTGCTCGTTGCAACCCAGATTCGTCACGTTGTTGCGGGTCATTCGGATGACGGCACTCTTCACTTTAGGTGGCGGATTGAACACGTTTTCGTCTACCGTGAAGAGATATTCCACATCGTACCACGCCTGAATGAGCACCGACAGAATGCCATAGGCCTTGCATCCCGGCGCGCTGGCTATGCGCTGGGCCACCTCGCGTTGAATCATGCCCGTGCAACAAGGTATCAGTTCCTTGTAATCGAGCATCTTAAAGAAAATCTGACTGGAGATATCGTAGGGATAATTGCCCGTCAGGACAAAGGAGTTGCCATCGAATACCCTGTTCAAATCCATGCGAAGGAAGTCTTCGCCTATGATATTGTCACGCAATTTGGGAAATGCTTCGTGCAGATAGGCCACACTTTCCCTATCTATCTCCACGGCTTTCACGGGTCGATTTTTCGTCACCAGATACTGCGTGAGCACCCCCATGCCGGGTCCGATTTCCAAAACGGGAATATCGGGACAGGCATCTACCGTATCGGCTATGCGACGCGCGATATCCAAATCGGTCAGGAAATGCTGTCCCAAATTCTTCTTAGGCCTAACTGCTTTCATTTGATAATGCGTTGATAATCTGTTGCAAAAGTACGAATTTCTTTTTGAATCCATCGTGATATGGGAGCAAATAGCGTTATTCGACCCGAAAACACATTAAATAATGTATTCTTTAGACTCGCTATGTAGCAACATCGTGAACTCTATCTATCGTAAAACTAAGAAAAACGACACACCCATGATACATGACAAAAATAAATAAATAGAATAAAAACATGAACAACATGCTTGCATTTTGTATAAAAATATTACTCAAAAACCGCTCAAAAAATTTGTTCAAATAGCGCGACGACGACCTCATTGTTTGTCGTTTTCGGATGAAAAACGCACAAATGAGGCATGATTTTCGCACTTTGATGGCTCATCGCTATGCTTTCACCTTGTCAAAGCATAGCGATGAGCGTGTAAAAGCAGTGCTTTTAGAGGGTAAAAGGGCCACTTTTGGCATGTAAAAGCTATGCTTTAACGGGTCGTTTACGGCAAAAAACGGAGGCCTTTTTCGTAACCCGCTGATTATAAAGCGAATATAAAAAGCGTCGTAGAATGACTTATTTCAAACCAAAGGATAATTATTTTGAAATAACGCAAGCATTTTTAGCCTTTTGTAAAATAATTTCAGAGTAGGAAAAATTCTGTTTCGACCCTGCGCAACATGATCCATCATGTCGTTTCTTGATTTGTTTTTGATTGCGCTTTTGATTTCGCCGGCAGCGGACAGAATCGTTTGGGCAGGGTATCATAACGCATGCCGGCTTGTTTATGCAAACATGACGAATCGCGCTCTGTGCCGGCGCAGGGCCAATGACCGCATTTATTCACCCCGAAGCTGCGCAATTACTGATGGAAGCAAGTCTTCGGCACAACAAAAATATTCCATCCAACGCGGTATTTTTATCAGATTTTATGCTTATCTTTGTCATGCCTTTCGCCGAAAGGACAGCAGGTGTAAGCGTGGTGTTTTGAGAACATCGGTAAGTACGAGCCTCTCAACAACCCCAAACAGCCATACCATATCTATTAAGATTTGAAAAATAAACATGAGTAAAAAAATCAAAGCTATTCAATGTCCGCACTGTGGAAGCACGAAAGTTAGGGAAACACGTCCCGACTATTATAAATGCACGGCATGCGCGACTGAATTTTTCCTTGACAACGACGACATTAACATCAACCACCATTACGTTGGCGACGACAACAACCTATTAACAAAGAGAAATATCAAATACTTCGCCATCGCCATCGCGGCCTTATGCCTGTTTTCCATCCCCTCTTTCTTCGGCACACACGTCAGACCAGACGACTCCCCCATGCTCACTTATCAGTCTGTTGAGCCTGAGCCGGAAATAGAAGAAGAGTTCATGTGCGAACACATTATGCCGTTTGAAACGAAAGAGGGACGAGCCGCAGTGGCCGCGTTCGGCACCTATACGAAAGGGAATTACAAAAGCAAGACGTCTGAATATCAAATGCAGGTGTACGACTTGCTGAAAAACGAGAAGATAAAAGTACTGACACTCCCTTTGAAAACGTTAGATAACATCAGCAGTCGCACGTTTGAAAACGGATGGATTAACGTGGTTTTCAACAAAAACGCGTGGTATACCATCGATCCCGGCACGCTCGATCTGAAAGAAATGGATATATATAAAACCGTGCCCGGGCTGGAATCGGGATTCGCAAGCATAGAGTTGCTTTCAGAAAGAGAATCAGATGGCTTCAAAGTTATGACCAACTTGGCCAAGGAACGCTATTATTTGCCCATCATTAAGAAGGTATATACCCAGCCCGAATTATTCCACGCAAGCCACAGAAGTCTGCCGAAACCAACCGTTCGGACCGACTTCGACTTCTCCGTATCAACTACCGACTACCCCGAACAACAAATAGAACTGGTGAAATATACCCACTACGTACAAGTAGGTTGGCCCAAAACAGATATATGGAGCTTTGGCTGGTGCAGGGATTTTGGTGAAAAAGCAGGCTTATTCTTTGGAAACGCCGGCTCGGTGAAAGCCTTTATCAGCTCTTTCGACCGCAAGGCGGCACGGCTCATCAGCTATTCTAACTTCACGCCCGGGTCTCTTTATTTCTCGCCCAGCGTGCTTTGGTCAAACGAATCGTTTGTATTCATACGCTACAAACCTACCCCCTCGAAAGACGCTACATACGTTTACCAACTGCTCGATGCCAAGACGGCCAAGCTAAAATGGTCGCTGCATGAGCCTGCCGATTTTGCGGACGCCTACATCAAATACGTGGCGCACACGCCACAAGGGCTGATTCTGACCAGCTACAACAAGGCATGGATGATTGATAACAACGGAAAATCCGTCATCGTAAAGAATTTCTGATCCCACCATAAAGCTATTATCAGCTTCACTGATTCATTACTACATATACACGAACTATGGGTATAACAAACATTTTTCACAACCAACTCTCGGCAGTGATACAATGGCATGCCGACAAACATGACCTGATTTGGTACAAATATCCCACAAAAACCGACGAAATAAAGAACGCCAGCAAGCTGATTGTGGCTCCCGGACAGGGCGCAGTGCTGGTTTACGAAGGCAAAGTGGCAGACATACTCACTGAAGAAGGAACGTTCAACCTCAAAACAGACAATCATCCGTTCTTCACCACGCTGGTCAACCTGCGCCAAAACTTTGAAAGCGAACACAAGCTGCATATCTACTTCTATCGCAAGGCACAAGTAACCAATCAGCTATGGGGCACGGCTTCGCCGGTGAAATTCATTGACTCACAATACAAACTGCCTGTGGAAATGGGTGCCAACGGCACTTTTTCGTACCGCATAAGCGATATTGAACACTTCTTCAGGAACATTTTCGGCGCACAAACAGAGGTAAATACCGAGGAGATACGCGAATTGATACTGGGCCGTCTGTCGCAAAACATCGTCGCAGCGATACACAAACTGGGCTATTCGTATAATGAGATTGACGGCCATTTAGACGAAATAGGCCGCCAAATGGCACTCCTGTTTAACGAAGAAACCGAAAAACTGGGCATCACACTCACCGACTTCCGTATTGATGGAACCATTTTTGACGAACAAACGCAAGAGCGAATCGGACGAATCGCTGATGTAGCGGCCGACTCAAGAGCCGCACAGGAGGGCGGACTGTCGTATGCCGAACTGGAAAAACTACGTGCCTTGCGCGATGCCGCACGCAACGAAGGCGGTCTGGCAGGCAGCGGTGTGCAAATGGGAGTTGGCCTTGAAATGGGCAAACAAATGGGTGCCGCCACCCAACTGATTAACGAACGCACCTCGCCCACCGACGATCTCACACGCCGATTGACAAGACTGCGACTGCTGAGAGAAGAGAATATCATTACCGAATCGGACTACGAAGCTAAAAAACGCGAACTACTGAATGAGATTTAAGCCTCAACCGACAAGTAAAACGCCCATTTGGGATATACGATATTAATAAAAAACAATACAAAGAATGAAATACATAAAATTCATTACATTGAGCATCATACTGCTGATTGTGCTCATTGCTTTCTATGCCGTCATCAGAATATGGGACATTAGTTTGCCCGATGGTTGGAATTTGTCGACTCAAACACTTATCAATATCATCCTTACCGTTGGCGTTGCCGACGCCCTGATCATCCTTCTCCTTATTTTCGTTCCGTTTATAACGGGCGGTCCGAAAAAGAAAATCGATGAACAACACGGCAAGGTGGCACAAAGGATAGAAGACTGACAGCCCGTATAGCCCGTCATACCTGCCTGATAGGCAGCAGCACTCTTTCCTTTTAAGTTGTTTTTACATCTATATAAAGTGTTGTTGGGAAAAAAGTAGTACCTTTGTCGCAAATTTTGAAATTCAAATTAGTTTATGGCACAAGAAGATGTTTTCAAGAAAATAGTAAGTCACTGCAAGGAATATGGTTTTGTTTTCCCAAGCAGTGAAATCTACGATGGTTTGGGCGCAGTTTACGATTACGGACAAAATGGCGTAGAGCTCAAGAATAATATCAAACAATATTGGTGGCAGAGCATGGTGTTGCTCCACAATAACATCGTCGGACTCGACGCTGCGATCTTCATGCACCCCACCATTTGGAAGGCCTCCGGCCATGTTGACGCGTTCAACGATCCATTGATTGACAACCGCGACTCAAAGAAACGCTATCGTGCCGACGTGCTTATCGAAGACCAGATTGCGAAATACGAAGAGAAAATCCAAAAGGAAGTGGCCAAGGCTCGCAAGCGTTTTGGCGACAGCTTTGATGAAGAGAAATACATGGAAACCAGCGAGCGTGTGAAGGAAGCGCGAGAAAAGCGCGACGCGTTGCATGCCCGCTATGCCGAAGCGATGCAAGGCCCCGACCTTGAAATGCTGAAGCAGATTATCGTTGATGAGGAAATCATCGACCCCATCAGTGGTACCAAGAATTGGACCGACGTGCGTCAGTTCAACCTGATGTTTGCTACCGAGATGGGAGCCAGTGCCGATGGTGCCATGAAAGTTTATCTGCGCCCCGAGACGGCACAAGGTATCTTTGTCAACTATCTGAACGTGCAGAAGACCGGTCGCATGAAACTGCCGTTCGGTATCGCGCAGATAGGTAAGGCATTCCGCAACGAGATTGTGGCCCGTCAGTTCGTTTTCCGCATGCGTGAGTTTGAGCAGATGGAGATGCAGTTCTTCTGTCAGCCCGGCACAGAGATGAAATGGTTTGAGTATTGGAAGCATGTGCGCCGTGCATGGCATGAAGCGCTCGGCATGGGAACGGAAAACTACCGCTACCACGATCACGAAAAACTTGCTCACTATGCTAACGCCGCCACCGATATTGAGTTTAAAATGCCGTTCGGATTCAAGGAAGTTGAAGGTATCCATTCACGTACCGACTTCGACCTTGCGCAGCATGAGAAGTTCAGTGGCAAGAGTATCAAATACTTTGACCCTGAAAAGAACGAGAGCTATGTGCCCTATGACGTTGAGACTTCTATCGGTGTAGACCGTATGTTCCTCAGCGTGCTCTGCCATTCGTACTGCGAAGAGCAGCTTGAAAACGGCGAGTCGCGTGTCGTTCTGCGATTGCCCGAGGCATTGGCGCCCGTGAAATGTGCCGTATTCCCGCTCGATAAGAAAGACGGACTGCCCGAACTGGCCGAGCAAATCGTGGACGAACTGAAGTTCCATTTCAACACCCACTATGGTGATCCCAAGGATTCCATTGGCAAGCGGTACCGTCGTCAGGACGCTGTCGGTACGCCGTTCTGTGTGACCGTTGACCACGACACGCCCAAGGATCACAAGGTGACCTTGCGTTATCGTGATACGATGAAACAGGAACGCGTTGATATCAGCCAGCTCCGTTCGATTATCGAAGATCGTGTCAGCATTACTTCTGTACTGAAGAAGCTGGGCGAGGAAATCAAGAAATACTAACCGGGCGGTCACCACATGGTGACTGTCCTTTAAAATAAGGTTATTATGACCCTTAAAAATCAAAATAAACAAATGATATCGGCTCGTCCGAGCCTGCGTCTTGCCGTGATAGGCAGGGCCTTGTTGGGCTTGGTGCTTGTAAGCGTGCTCATGATGTCGTGCAAGGAAGATGACGGCACGACCAACGAGTTTGCCAACTGGCAGGAAGTGAACGACCAATATATCAGCAAACTTCAAACGATGGTTGATCAGCGTATCGCTGCCGGCGACAAGAGTTGGAAGAAAATACGCAACTGGTCGCTCGAGGCCAGCGTGGCTAAGGAGGCTTCGCAGTTTATTTATGTGCATGTGCTGACAGAAGGTAAAGGCTCCGGCTGTCCGCTCTATACCGATTCAGTCAAAGTGAACTATCGTGGTCGTCTGCTCCCGTCGCCCTCTTATCCTTCGGGAAAGGTCTTTGACCAAAGCTATACGGGCACTTTGGACGATACGGCACAGCCTGTCAAACTTCCGGCAGGGGGTGGTGTCGTAGACGGATTCTCCACAGCCTTGCAGAATATGCACATCGGCGACGTATGGGAAGTGTATATCCCTTATCAGTTGGCTTATCGTGGCGCGACTAAAGGAGGCCTTCCGGCCTATTCTACCTTGATATTCAATCTGAATCTAAAGGCTTACTACCGTCCGGGACAGAAAGTGCCCGATAGCCGAAGCGGCGTGGTAACGGCCGGAAAGTGGATAGAAAAGTAAATTATATCAATCGTAATAAAAGACCATGAATAGTGGCGGAACCGCAAAACCTTCCGCCACTATTCGTGTTTTTTGCATAGAAGTTTTAGAATTTACGTATGTTCAGCAACAAGCGCAACGAAGCCCTGATGGCAAGTATTCGTAACGGGCTGCCCATGACCCGCCGTGAGAAGATCAATCTGATTATCGGATTGAGTATTCCCTCGATCTTGGCGCAGATAACCAACGTGCTGATGTTTTTCATCGACGCGTCGATGGTGGGACATTTGGGCGAAGAGGCATCGGCCAGTATTGGCCTTGTGGAGTCTACCACTTGGCTTTTGGGCAGCGTAATGGGTGCCTCGGCCATGGGCTTTTCGGTGATGGTGGCCCACTTTATTGGCGCTAACGATTTCGTGAAAGCCCGTCAGGTGTTGCGCCATGCTTTCGTCTGCGGTATCATTTTCGCTACGGCCCTTATGCTCATGGGTGTTGCCATTCATACGTCATTGCCCTTTTGGCTGGGTGGCAAAGCAGATATCGCTCCGGCCGCCTCTAACTATTTTCTGGTCATTTCGCTGTCGTTGCCCTTTATGCTGCTGTTTCATCTGTCGTGCGACATGCTTAAGAGTGCCGGAAACATGCACGTGCCGAGTGTCATGAGTGTCGTATTGTGCGTGCTCGACGTTATGTATAACTATTTTTTTATCTACTTTCTTGGTTTGGGAGTAATGGGTGCGGCCGTCGGAACCGCCTTAGCTTACGTCACGGTGTCGCTGCCGGCCACGTGGATTACGGTGCGTAAGAATAAGATTTTGGCTTTGCGGCAAGATGCTGAACCATTTCGGTGGGTGTGGGATTATGTGCGTAATGCCGTGAAAATAAGTTTGCCAATGGCTATTCAGTCCGTGCTGATGAGTGGCGCGCAGATTGTGAGCACGCGCATTGTGGCCCCTTTGGGCAACATTGCCATTGCCAGCAACTCCTTTGCCATCACGGCCGAGAGTCTCTGTTATATGCCCGGCTACGGTATCGGTGAAGCGGCCACCACGTTAGTGGGCCAGACTTTCGGTGCCGGACGGAAGAACCTGTGTAAGAATTTTGCTTATCTTTCGGTGGCATTGGGTATGACCGTCATGGCCATCATGGGTGCGATTATGTATATCTTTGCCCCAGAGATGATCGGTGTGCTGAGTCCTGTGACAGCCATTCGTGAGTTGGGTACCACTGTTCTGCGTATTGAAGCCTTTGCTGAACCGTTTTTTGCCGCCAGTATTGTTGCTTACTATGTTTGCGTGGGAGCGGGCGATACCTTGCGGCCGGCCATCATCAATCTGGTTTCGATGTGGTGTGTGCGTCTGACATTGGCTGCCTGGCTGGCTAAGGATTACGGACTGAAAGGCGTATGGACGGCCATGGCCATCGAACTAACGTTCCGTGGCACGATGTTCCTCATCCGTCTGTTCCGTGGAAAGTGGCTGAATAAGATCAAAGAGCCTGTGGCTTAATGCCTTGATATACATGGTCGGCTTTGTCGGTGTCGCCATGAATATACATTATATATATATAACCGATAACTAAAAAACATCAGTCGAGACCTCCATGGGTTAATAATTTAAAACGCTGAATGGCTTCTTCGCGATTTATTATAACTTTGTAGTGTATCAATAAAAGCAAAGAAATGAATACAGCATGGCAGAAAATGGTGAGTGGTGAGGAATATCAGGCCGACGATCCTGAGATAATTCGTGTGCTCAATCTGACAAAAGACGCCATCAGAGCGTATAATCAGATTCAACCAACACGATTGGAAGAGCGTGAAAAAGCCATCCGAAAGATTATCGGAAAGTGTGGCGTGAAACCATTTTTCAATCAACCGTTCCTTTGTGATTATGGTGTTAATATACGGGTAGGCGACCGTTTCTTTGCCAATTTCAACTTTACGGTACTCGATGAGGCTTACGTCACGATAGGTGACGATGTCTTTATCGGTCCTAACGTGAGCCTTTATACCGCCTGCCATTCTACCGATCCCGTGGAACGAAACACGCGTCGGGAATGGGCAGAGCCTATAACGATAGGTAATAATGTATGGATTGGTGGTAGCGTGACGGTATTGCCCGGCGTGACGATAGGCGACAACTGCACCATTGGTGCCGGTTCGGTAGTGACAAAAGATATTCCGGCCAATTCTATTGCGGTGGGTAATCCCTGCCGTGTGATTAAAAAAGTGGGCCAAGAATCATTGAAAGAATAACGAATAGACATTAAACGTATGATTAAAATGTTTGTAATGGAAACCTGTCCGTATTGCGAATACGTAGAGAAACAGGTTGTAGGAAATAATCATTTTCAAGTAATAGATATCAGTAAGCATGTGCGCAATCTGAAGCAATTTCTGGATTTGCGTGATAGTCATCCTGCTTTTGACGAGGCAAAGAAGATAGGTGACGTAGGTATTCCCTGCTATGTATTGGAGGATGGTACGGTAACACTTTCGTCAGCCGATGCCGGTTTGGAGCCTATGCCTGACGGCCCAGCTTGTAGTATTGACGGAACAGGCTGCTGAAATCATAAGTATGATGACACATACTTCATATAATTGCACGGAGATATGTGACTATCCAAACGCAGAATGGTCGATAAAGTGAAGAAAAAACACCTTTATCGATCATTTTTATCTTCTTACAAGGCTTATATTTTTTTCATAAAGACCCTCTGTTTTCTCCTTTTAAACAGAGGGATAAAAACCTGCACAAATCATTTGTTTTGTGCACAGAAGGTTTGATTTTGTGCATTTTGTTTGGCTAACAAGCAAAAAATAAGTAAATTTGCGCCGGTTTTTGCAAATAATACAATCATATATAATTAATTTTTTATGAGTTTGAAAATTGTTGTACTTGCCAAGCAAGTACCAGACACAAGAAATGTGGGCAAGGATGCGATGACCGCAGAAGGAACTGTGAATCGTGCAGCTCTGCCTGCTATCTTCAATCCTGAAGATTTGAATGCGCTCGAACAGGCTCTCCGCATTAAAGACCAGAACCCCGGAACCACTGTTGGTATCCTTACGATGGGACCTCCGCGTGCCGGTGAAATCATCCGTCAGGGACTTTATCGTGGCGCAGACGAAGGTTGGTTGCTTACCGACCGCAAGAGTGCCGGTGCTGATACGTTGGCAACTTCTTATTTCCTGGCTAAGGGTATTGAGAAGATTGGCAATGTAGACTTGGTGATCGGAGGCCGTCAGGCTATTGATGGTGATACTGCACAGGTAGGTCCGCAAGTTGCTCAAAAGCTCGGTTTGAATCAGGTAACATACGCAGAGGAAGTTGTAAAGATCGAGAATGGCAAGGCAACGATTCGTCGGCATATTGACGGTGGTGTAGAGACCGTTGAGGCTCCGCTGCCCGTTATGATCACGGTCAATGGCTCTGCCGCTCCCGCTCGTCCGTGCAACGCTAAACTCGTGATGAAGTATAAATATGCTACTTGCCCGATGGAGCGCACCGGCGAAGAGCCTTGGAAAGAGCTGTATGACGCTCGTCCTTACTTGACATTGGGTCAGTGGAGTATTGCTGACTGTGGAGCTGATTATGAACAGTGTGGTTTGGCAGGCTCTCCTACAAAGGTAAAGGCCGTGCAGAACATTGTGTTTCAGGCGAAAGAAAGTAAGACTCTCACCGGCAGTGACGCCGATGTAGAAGGTCTGGTTAAAGAATTGTTGGACGAAAAGATTATTGGCTAATAAGATATGAATAACGTTTTTGTATATTGCGAAATAGAAGAAACAACCGTACAGGAAGTTTCTCAGGAATTGCTGACAAAAGGTCGTAAACTTGCCAATAAGCTCGGTGTCGACCTGCATGCAGTTGTTGCCGGCAATGGCATTAAAGGTAAGGTGGAAGACCAGATTCTTCCTTACGGCGTAGATAAATTGTTTGTATTTGACGGTGAAGGTCTCTTTCCCTATACATCGGCTCCTCATACGGATATTCTCGTAAACTTGTTCAAAGAGGAGAAGCCTCAGATTTGCTTGTTGGGTGCTACCGTGATCGGCCGTGACCTTGGTCCCCGTGTCAGTTCTTCGTTGACATCAGGTCTGACCGCCGACTGTACACAATTGGAGATTGGCGATTACGAAGAGAAGAAAACCGGTAAGCACTATGATAACTTGCTTTATCAGATTCGTCCGGCTTTCGGTGGTAACATCGTTGCTACGATTGTGAACCCCGATCACCGCCCGCAGATGGCTACCGTTCGTTCCGGCGTTATGCAGAAGGCCCTATATGAGGGTCAGGCCAAGGGCGAAGTAGTATATCCCGAAGTAGATAAATACGTATCGGCAGAGGCTTATGCCGTGAAGGTTATTGATCGCCACGTAGAAGCCGCTAAGCATAATCTGAAAGGTGCGCCCATCGTTGTAGCCGGTGGTTACGGTGTGGGTAGCAAGGAAGGATTCGATCAGCTTTTCAAACTCGCCAAGGAACTTCATGGTGAGGTTGGTGCCAGCCGTGCGGCTGTTGACGCAGGTTGGGTTGATCATGACCGTCAGATTGGTCAGACGGGTGTGACCGTTCACCCCAAGGTATATATCGCTTGCGGAATCTCCGGACAGATTCAGCACATTGCGGGTATGCAGGACAGCGGTATCATTATTTCGATTAACAACGACCCTGAAGCACCGATCAATAAGATTGCCGATTATGTAATCAATGGTACGGTAGAAGAGGTGGTTCCCAAACTGATTAAGTATTACAAACAGAATAGCAAGTAATCCGGTCCTTTACGAACGACCTGTCACTGCTTGTTTACAGTAATCAAAAAACATAGAACAATTATGGCAAATTATTATAGTGATCATCCCGAAATTGCGTTCCACTTGGACCATCCTTTGATGAAGCGTGTTGTAGAATTGAAGGAAAAGAGTTTTGAGGATGCGGCAAACTACGATGACGCTCCCGTAAATTATGAGGACGCAATCGAGAACTACAAGCGCATGCTTGACATTACAGGTGATGTTGCAGCCAATATCATAGAGCCCAACTCTGAATCCGTTGACCAGGAAGGTCCACACTTGGAGAACGGCCGCATGATTTATGCCAGCAAGACATTCGAGAATCTTGACGCAACGCGCAAGGCCAGCCTGTGGGGAATCTCCATGCCACGCCGTTATGACGGCCTGAATATTCCGAACGTGGTATTCTCCATGGCTTCGGAAGTTATCTCTGCCGCCGACGCCGGCTTCCAGAATATTTGGTCGTTGCAGTCTTGTATTGATACGCTTTATGAGTTTGGAACAGAAGAACAGCGTAAGAAATACATTCCTCGCATTTCCGCAGGCGAAACCATGTCGATGGACTTAACCGAGCCGGATGCCGGTTCCGACTTGCAGCGTGTCATGCTCAAGGCTACTCAGGATGCTGACGGAACATGGCGGTTGAACGGCGTTAAGCGTTTCATCACGAACGGCGACTCTGATATTCACTTGGTTTTGGCTCGCTCAGAAGAAGGCACCCGCGACGGCCGTGGTCTTTCGATGTTCATTTATGACAAGAAAGATGGTGGCGTAACCGTGCGCCACATCGAGAACAAACTGGGTATTCATGGCAGCCCGACCTGTGAGTTGGTTTACAAGAATGCCAAGTGTGAGCTTTGCGGCGACCGCAAATTGGGTCTTATCAAGTATGTGATGGCTCTGATGAACGGTGCCCGTCTGGGTATTGCCGCACAGAGTGTCGGTGTTGCTCAGGAGGCTTACAACGAGGGCTTGGCCTATGCCAAGGAGCGTGCGCAGTTTGGCAAGAAGATCATTACGTTCCCGGCAGTTTACGACATGCTCTCTCGCATGAAGGCAAAGCTCGAGGCCGGTCGTTCGCTTCTTTACATGACAGCCCGCTATGTGGATATTTACAAGGCATTGGAAGACATCGCACGCGACCGCAAGCTTACTCCCGAAGAGCGCAAAGAACTGAAGCAGTATAGCCGTCTGGCCGACGCGTTCACTCCGCTGGCGAAGGGTATGAACTCCGAATACGCCAACCAGAATGCCTACGACGCCATTTCTATCCATGGCGGTTCAGGCTTTATCATGGAGTACAAGAGCCAGCGCCTGTTCCGCGACGCCCGTATCTTCTCTATCTACGAAGGAACTACGCAATTACAGGTGGTTGCTGCCGTACGCTACATCACCAACGGCACTTACCTTTCAATCATGAAGGAAATGCTCGAGGAAGAAGTTTGCGACTGCATGAAGCCTTTGAAGGAGCGTGTAGCCAAGCTCGTGGCCTTATACGAGGAAGCGCTTGACAAGGTGAAGGCCGATGATAATCAGGACGAACACGACTTCCTGGCCCGCCGTCTCTATGATATGACAGCCGAAATCATCATGTCGCTGCTCATCATGGCCGATGCCGGCAAGGCGCCTGAACTCTTCAAGAAGAGTGCCCACGTATATGTTCGCATGGCAGAAGAGAATGTTCTCGGCAAGGCTGCCTACATCAAGGCTTTCAACGCAGACGACCTGAAGAGCTTTGAAGCCGCTGAACGGACAGAAGAAGTTGAGGCTTAATCGGCTCAACAATTCAATACAAATCATTGAAGGCCGTACTTTCCGAGTGCGGCCTTTTTAATTTTACCGATATGATACGAATAGAGAATGCCCTGCCGGCACAGGCAGCCATCATCGCAACGCTTATTATGGAGGCGATGAATCACGAGTGCTGCCAATACTTTGCGGGCCCACGCCACACGACGGCCGACTTCCACCGCTTGATGAAAAGTCTTGTGGAGCGCACGGATTCGCAATATTCCTACACAAATACGTTGGTGGCATTAGACGGAACGGAGGTCGTGGGCTGCTGCGTGAGCTACGACGGCGCGCGACTCCATCGCCTGCGACAGGCTTTCATTGCAGGCGCGCAGGCGGCCTTTGGCATGGATCATTCTGGCATGGATGACGAAACGCGGGCCGGCGAACTGTATATAGACAGCTTGGCCGTAGCCGCAAGCCATCGCGGACAAGGCATTGCCACCTCGCTGCTCGAAGCCACCTGCCGGAAAGCCCGGCGGATGAATCTGCCGGCGGGACTGCTGGTAGACCAAGGCAACCCCGCGGCCGAGCGACTTTATGCCCGATTGGGCTTTGAATACGTGAATGACGCCGAATGGGGGAGCCATCCCATGCGCCATTTGCAGCGAAAAGTATAAGCCATGAAAAAGCGCAGACCATGTTTGTCAACACAGCCTGCGCCGAATATCAGAGCGACACCATTTTTTCAGGACTTCGTTTGGGCCGGCGTTTCAGGAGTGAGCGCCGGCTTTTTTCGGCTTCGGGCCTACCGTCTTCGGCTTTGGCTCGTAGCGGTAGAGCGAGCCGTCTTTGTTGATGCCCACCCAAATCGTGGCGAGGTTGCCATCGGGCGCAGGCTGCCCATTCACGCACAGCTGGTAGTGGCGTTTCAATCCCCTGCCGACAGCCTTTCCGCTGACCGCAAGCGTGCCGGCAGTGAGCCCCAGTTGCTGTTCGATGGCGGGCAATCCCGACTTTAATAATTCGGCATACTCGGCTGTGCGCTTCTTACGAGCCAGCTTTGCCATACCGGCTCTGCGAGCAAGCAGCATGCGGCGGTCGTGCACCAGATTATTATAGTGCGTGATGAATTCGGAAACGGGAACAGAAGGCTCAAGTTCATCGAGGGCTTCTATTCGACGCAGAACAGCCCCGAGAGCCTTGTCGGTGGCGGCACGAAGAGCCTTGACGTCAAATGTTCCGGATGGCATGGCTACCTTCAGACGCGATTGATAACGGGCGTCGAAGAGGTCATTGGCCGTAGCAAGACGATTGATATAGTCGGCGGCAGCAAGTTTCGCAACGGCGGCGGTCATGGCTGTGGCTCGCAGGTCGGTAACGAGATTTTTCACCATACCCGTCTCTTTGTCGTAGTTGGCCGCAGTAAGTTTGGGATAGCATCTCATCACGTTGCTCACCTGCAGAGCGGCCTTCCGCAGGGTCACGTCCTCCGAGCAGGCATGCATCTCGGCAAGCAGTTGCAGCGACCTATACGCCTGGTCGCGCGCCTTGTCGAGCATCTCCAAATCCCGCGTCCCATCTTCCTTTCGAGGGCGATTCAGCGCCAAATCCTCTTCGGCCACAGCAGCCTTGAGCGCAGTCAGCAGCGGCTTGATTTTTGCGATATTCGCCTCTTCGCACATGATAATTACATGGCAGGCAAACTGAAAATGCTCCATATTTTGGAGCGCGTGGAGATAAATTCTCTTCGTTTTCATAAGTCCTTGAGTTTAGGTCATTTTTGAGCTTCTTCATATAGAGAAACGTTGTTTTAGATATTTTATTGCATTTCCCAAAGTTGGGAAGCGCAACTTTTACCATTTTCTGCTTTTCCCAAAGTTGGGAAGCGCAACTTTTGCCATTTTCTGTATTTCCCAAAGTTGGGAAGCGCAACTTTTGCTAACTTCTGCATTTCCCAAAGTTAGGAAGCGCAACTTTTGCTGATTTCTGCATTTCCCAAAGTTGGGAAAAACAACTTTTGTCATTTTATGTATTTCCCAAAGTTGGGAAGTGCAATTTTTACCGATTTCTGCATTTCCCAAAATTGGGAAATACAGTTTTGATTGATTTGGCGTGTTTTTCTTATATTTCCGCTATCAAAAGGTCGATGAGACGGGGGATTCCGTAATCATTGATGTCTTTTTCATCTATCCAAATAAAATCGGACGGCAGACATGTCTTTTTTGAGGCATCGAGCGTATAAAAATCAGTAAAAAGGACGCGATGGGTGAGTATGTGCTTAAAATTCTTTACGATTAGCTTGGCTTTTGCTTTGTCGCTCTTTTGCAAGTGCTCGCCTTCCGGAAATGTCCACAACCCCTGCCAGATATCACCGCTGCCACGCTTGTGGATGGCGATTCGTCCCTTACTGCGTACATAATAGAAGGTCAATCGGCGTTCCTGTACTTTTATTGTTTTCAGTTTCACGGGCCACTCTGTCGTCTTTCCCATCCTCCGGGCGGCGCAGGTTTCGGCCAAAGGGCAGATGACGCATTTGGGACTGACGGGTGTACACTGGGTGGCGCCAAAGTCCATGACGGCCTGATTGTACGCGGCCGGTGCTTCGTCGGGCAGATGTTCCTGCGCCAAAGCCGCAAAGAGTTTCTTGCCTTCTGTAGAATTGACGGGCGTGTCGATACCGAAATAGCGGGCGAGGACACGGTGGAAATTGCCGTCGACCGACGCTGCGGGCAGTCCGAACGCAATGCTTCCGATGGCCGCCGCCGTATAATCGCCTACTCCTTTCAGTTTTTTGATGTCGTCAATCGTGTCGGGAAACCGGCCTAAAGCTACCATCTGTCGGGCCGCCGTGTGCAGGTTGCGGGCCCGTGAGTAGTAGCCGAGCCCCTGCCACATGCGCAGCACTTCGTCTTCGGAAGCTTTGGCAAGGTCGTCTACCGTAGGCCATTTGGCCATGAAGCGCAGCCAGTAGTCGGTGCCTTGGACGACACGGGTTTGCTGAAGAATGATTTCGCTCAGCCAGATGGCGTATGGGTCGTGCGTGTTGCGCCACGGCAAATCACGGCCGTTCTCCTCAAACCACCTTAATAATATTTCTGTGAAATGGCTTTGTATCTTTTTCATCGTTCAAGTCAGTCTCTGTATCCGTTTCGTCACGGATTTTCGGCTCAGATTAAATCGTCGAGCAGCCACAACGAAGTCTTCAAATCCACGCATCCGTTTGGTCTGAATCGTACGCCCTCGCTTCGCAGCATTTCTATTTGTCTGTACCACCCGGGAGCTGTTCGGCCTGTTCCGTTGACCACGCGGTGGCACGGCATGTCGGGCGCGTCCATGCCGTGGAGCACGCGTCCCACCAGGCGGGCATGCTTCGGAAAGCCTGCCAAGGTTGCGATATGGCCATAAGTGAGTACCCGTCCAGGCGGAATGGCCCGCACGATGTCTGCCACGCTCTGCTGAAAAAGTTTTGTGTCAACTTGCATTATATGGTCTGTCAATTATTCGCGAGGCGCCAACGGCAGTGCGATACCTTCGTGGCGAAGCAGCCACTCCTTGCGTTCCAGTCCGCCCGCATAGCCTCGCAGGCTGCCGTCCGTGCCCAATATCCGATGGCAGGGGATGATAATCGAGATGGGGTTGCGGCCAACGGCATTGCCCACAGCCTGCGCCGACATGCTACGGACGCCCTTTCGGCGGGCTATCGACATGGCAATCTGCCGGTAGGTGGCGGTCTGTCCTGCGGCTATCGTTAAGAGTTCATGCCACACAGCCAGCTGAAAATCACTGCCTGTGAGGTGAAGCGGCGGCGTGAAGTCGGTGGGCTGTCCCGCGAAATACAGATCGAGCCAGCGCCGAGTCTGCCGGATCATTGGCGTTTCGGCCTGCCGTGGGTTGTCGGATAGTCCTCGTCCGTAGTGTTTTTGGCCTTCAAACCATAATCCGATAAGCCCTTTCTTGTCGGCTGCCATGGTGATGGTGCCCAGCGGCGAACTGTAATAAGCCACATAATGGACGGTCGTATTCCTTTGATTCTCCATGAAAATAAATTCCGGCATAGCTTGTGTTTGCTGTGATTTATTTGACAAAAATACGCATATTCTTTAAGCAGGCCAAGTATTAAAAGCTCCTTTTTCGCTTTGCGGTTCATTTGTTTTCGTGTATCTTTGCAAATATGATCGACAGACAGACGATAGACCGCATTAAGGACGCCGCCAATATTGTGGACGTTGTTTCAGAGTTTGTAACGCTTCACAAGAGTGGCAGCAATTATAAAGGGCTGTGTCCTTTCCACAATGAGAAGACTCCGTCGTTTTATGTTTCTCCGTCGAGAGGCACCTGCCACTGTTTCGGCTGCGGCAAAGGGGGCAATGCCGTGGGATTCATCATGGAACATGAACAGATGGACTACTCCGAGGCCCTGCGATGGCTGGCCGCTAAATACCACATTGAGATTAAGGAGCGTGAGCTTTCGGACGAGGAGAAACGTGAGCAGGGCGAGCGCGAGAGCATGTTTATCATCAATGACTGGGCCGAAAAGTATTTCCAACACATTCTTCATCACGATGTCGACGGCTTGGCCGTGGGCATGCAGTATTTCCGGAGCCGTGGTTTCCGCGACGACATTATCGAGAAATTTCATCTCGGTTATGATCTTCCCGACCGCCATGCTTTGGCCAAGGCCGCTTTGGCTAAAGGTTATAAGGGCGAGTTTCTGCTGAAAACGGGCATCTGTTATCAGAACGATCGTGGCGAACTGATTGACCGTTATGCCGGTCGCGTGGTTTTTCCGTGGATAGGCAACAGCGGTCGTGTGGTCGGTTTTACGGCCCGTGTGCTTGATTCGCGCACCAAGGGAGTCAGTCAGAAGTATGTCAATTCGCCCGATTCCGAAATTTATCATAAAGGCTATGAGCTTTATGGCATTTATCAGGCCAAGAAAGCCATGGCCAAAAACGATCGTGTCTACCTTGTTGAGGGTCAGGCCGACGTCATTGCGATGCACCAGAGTGGCATCGAAAACGTGGTGGCCGGCTCGGGAACCGCCCTAACGTTGCCCCAGATTCACATGCTCCGACGCTTCACCAACAATATCACCATGATTTATGACAATGACGAGGCCGGTATTCACGCTGCTTTGAAAGGCACCGACATGCTGCTGTCGGAGGGTATGAATCTGAAGGTTCTCCTTCTGCCCGCGGGCGAAGACCCCGATAGCTTTGCCCGCAAGCATACGGCAAGCGATTTTCAGGCTTATATCAAGGAACACGAAACCGACTTCATCCGTTTCAAGACCCAATTGTTGCTTGATAAGGAGAATGATCCTCTGAAACGGTCGGAAGCTATCAACTCGATTGTCAGATCCATATCCGTCATTCCTAACCAGATTCTGCGCGACACGTATATCCACGACAGCATGTCCTACCTCAATATCAATGAGCGGACGCTCATCAACACGATGAACCGCATGATTCGTGAGGACAAGAATCAGGAGCAGAAAGCGCAGATACGCGAAGCCGAACGCCAACCGGCCATGCCGTTGCCCAGTTTAGAGCCAGCCACTCCTTTGCAGCAGGCAACTAAAGTGGAGCAAATGCTCATTCAGTTGGTCATCCGTTATGGTGAGCAGATTATCTTCGACCATGTGGAAGACCACGACGGCAACCTCATTGACCTTACTCTTGCCCAGTATATTCATTATACGCTCTCGGCCGACGGGCTTTATTTCCACACGCCGCTGTACAATCAGATTCTTAACGAGGCCGTGGCGCACGCCGGCAAAGAGGGTTTTATGGCTGAGCCATACTTTGTGCATCATCATGATATCGGTATCAGCCAATTGGCTGTGGACATGAGCACCGATAAGTTCAGGCTTTCGGAAAGCCAGCAGATGAAAGAAACCGTAGAAACCTTGCGTCAACGGGTGATTCATTTGATACTCGATTTCCGTATGGATTACGTAGAGCAGAAACTGAAAGACCTGCAGAAGGAAATAGCGCAGGCCGTTTCCGACCACGACCGCATGATGAAGTTGTTGGAGGAGTTTAAGGATTTACAGATGATTCGCAACGCACTGGCCCAGCAGTTGGGCAACAATATTATTATGTAGGAAGGGAGATTATGGAATGATTTACTTTCATTGGCTCTTTTTAGCGTTTTATATCCTCACCATCGTACCTGCGATGGTGACGGTGTTGATGGATCGTCGTCAGCCGGCTAAGACCATTGCGTGGCTGATGGTGTTGCTTTTTTTGCCTTTGGTCGGTATCATTCTCTATTTCTTTTTCGGTCAGAACACGCGTAAGGAGAGGCTTGTAAGCCAGCGTAGTCTTGACCAGCTTACCAAACATTCGATGTTGGAGTTTGCCGGACAGCGTAATCTGAAGATTCCGGAAGACTGTGCGGCCTTGGTGCGTCAGTTCGCCAACCAAAGTATGGCACTGCCGTTTAAGGATAACAACGTAGACATTTATACCGACGGTTATCAGTTTTTCCTGAATCTGATACGTGATTTAGGAACAGCCCAACATCATATCCATCTGGAATCGTATATATTTGAAGACGATCCTTTGAGCAATCTCTTGGCTGATGTCATGATCGACAAGGCGCGGGCCGGCGTTGAAGTGCGAGTCATTTATGACGACGTAGGTTCATGGAAGGTGAGAAAGCGCTTCTTCGACCGTATGCGAGCCGGTGGCGTGAAGGTCTGTTCGTTCATGCCGGTGAAGTTTCCGGCTTTTACGGGTAAGGTGAATTACCGCAACCACCGTAAGATATGCATCGTGGATGGCAAGGTCGGTTACATCGGAGGTATGAATATCGCGCTGCGTTACCTGCGTGGCAGCAAGCATCAGCCTTGGCGCGACACCCACATGCGGCTTGAGGGCGGACTTGTTTATGCCTTGCAGCGTTCGTTTCTGATTGACTGGTATTTCGTGGAACGTAGCCTTATCACGTCGCGCATTTATTATCCCGAGCTCGACCCGACCATCAATAACGACTGTCTGGGGCAGATTGTCACGAGCAGTCCTATCCAACCCTGGCCCGATATCATGCAGGGCTATGTGCGTATTCTGCTCGAAGCTAAGCGGTATGTCTATATCGAAACGCCTTATTTTCTGCCTACCGAACCTATTTTGTTTGCTATGCGCACGGCAGCCGTGGCCGGTATCGACGTGCGGCTGATGATACCGATGCATAGCGATGCCAAACTGGTGGAGTGGGCCAGTAAGTCTTATGTAATGGAAGTAATCGAAGCGGGCGTAAAGGTGTTTTTCTATAACAAAGGTTTCAACCACTCAAAACTTCTGGTTTCCGACGATTTTATTTGCAGTTGTGGAAGTACGAATGTCGATTTTCGCAGTTTCGAGAATAATTTTGAGGCCAACGCGTTCTTCTACCATCAGGAAATGGCGCTCAAAATCAAACAAATATTCCTCGATGATCAGGCTGACAGCCTGTCGATCGAGGAAGTGAGAAACCTGTTGCACACACCTTTCTTGCAGCGTCTGTGGGAAAGTATCATTCGCTTATTGTCACCTCTACTTTAACTTTCAGGCTCCGAAACAACTTCCCCCCCTATTTATTCGGCCTTCTTTCCCTCTATTTTAAGTAAAAAATCGCATGAACGACTCTATCTTATAACCTTTTTCACTATCTTTGCCATCATCTAACGCATTCTATGGTAAAGTTCTTATTACTTTTTATTTGCGCTTTGACTTTCGCAACTGACCTAAAGGCACAACAACCTGTCTACAACCGCCAATTTGTTTACGACCAAAGAGTGCTTGATCTGGATGTCATCCGTAGGAAGGATGGAGAAATACAGCATATATTTATTCTTACGAACAAGGAAACCAAGCCCGTCTGTCTACTGGCCGCACGGACTTGGCAGCACCGCATTGTGGCCAATTCTACAAGACAATGACGCGGCCATCACTTCAACGCAATCATTTCAATGTAAATTATTCTAATAAAAACAATATCATTATTTTAAATCAAATGACTAAAAACAACTTTCTTTTATCACTATGTATGATGGCTGCCACAGCCAGTCATGCGCAGACGACTGCGCCAGAGGCGATTGCACCATTACCAGAGCCTCGTCAGGTGGCTTGGCAACAGCTTGAAACCTACGCGTTCGTGCACTTTGGCCCTAACACTTTCAATAATCGTGAATGGGGATATGGTGACGCAGACCTTAACACTTTCGCCCCTACCCGACTCGATTGTGAGCAATGGGCTCGCACGGCAAAGGCCGGAGGATTGAAAGGTATCATCCTGACGGCCAAGCACCATGATGGTTTTTGCCTGTGGCCAACGAAATATACAGATTACAGCGTGCGCAATACACCCTACAAAGATGGTAAGGGCGATATTGTAGGCGAACTGGCGGCAGCCTGCAAGAAGTACGGTTTAAAGTTCGGAATCTACCTTTCACCTTGGGATCGTCACCAAGCTTTTTATGGCACAGATCTCTATCGCGAGTACTTCTATGCACAACTCACAGAATTACTGACCCAGTATGGCCCCTTGTTTGAGGTGTGGTTTGATGGCGCTAACGGCGGCGACGGCTGGTATGGTGGTGCTAAGGAGACACGAAAGATTGACAGCCGCACGTATTATGATTTCCCACGGGCATGGAAATTAGTCGATAAGCTCCAACCCGAAGCTATCATCTTCAGCGACGAAGGTCCGGGATGCCGCTGGGTAGGCAACGAACGCGGCTATGCCTTTGCCACCAACTGGTCGTTCATACGCAGCAAACAGGTACATCCGGCTTACTCTAAGCACTGGGAATTGCAACAGGGACACCCCGATGGCGACAAGTGGGTGCCTGCTGAGTGCGACGTTTCTATCCGTCCGGGATGGTTCTATCATCCTACTGAAGACGATAAAGTAAAAAGTGTAGACCACTTGGTCGACCTATACTATCGCAGCGTGGGACATAACGGAACGCTTCTCCTCAATCTGCCTGTCAACCGCGAAGGCTTGGTGCATCCGAACGACTCTACACATTTGGTAAAATTCTACCAACAGATTACCGCAGAACTGAAGACCAACCTCGTCAAGAAGGCCAAGGTAACAGCCACCAATACGCGTAGTTCTGCCTTTGCAGCCAACAAGATGACCGATGACGACTTCAATACTTATTGGGCAACTAAGGATGGAACGACTACGGGTGACATCTTGATTAAGTTCAACCAGCTACAGAAAGTAAACCGCATGAAGCTTCAGGAGTATATTCCACTGGGACAGCGCGTGCGTAAATTTGAAGTAGAATATCTTAATGGCAAACAATGGCTGCCCATTCAGATGAGCGAAGAGACCACAACCATTGGCTACCGCCGTCTGCTCCGCTTCAAAACAATAGAAACCAAGGCTATCAGAATACGGATTACCGACGCGCGCGGCCCTCTCTGCATCAACGAGATTGGCGCTTATTACGCTCCTAATGCCAAGGATGTCTATGCCGAAAAGGCCGAAGACGTGAAGGGACTTGCTTATACCGAAACCAACAGAACAGCCAACAGCGTCACTTTCGATTTAGGAAAAGTAGAGAACATACGCTCTTTCTTCTACATTCCCGGTCCTGACATGAAAGGCCACGGCTTGGTATCCAACTATGAAATATCAGCAGGCGACAACCTTGACAATATGAAAGTCGTAGCAACGGGCGAGTTTTCTAACATTCGTAATAACCCCGTGATGCAGTCGGTTTACTTCACACCGGCCAAAGCTCGCTACGTCATGCTGCGTGCTACACGCATGGTGACCGAAGGTGACAAACTCGATTATCAAAAAATAGCCATCCAGTAATTATTCCGGACGGCCATTCTGCCGCTATAAACGCGGATAAAAACCCTCTCTACCCTTGTCTGAGAAGTAGAAGGAAATCTATGCGTGCGTTCATTGTTTGAGCGCACGCATTGCGTTAAGTACGGCCAACACCATCACACCTACATCGGCAAAGACAGCCAATCCCATAGAGGCGAGGCCACAAGTGGCTAATACCAGCACGGCAACCTTAATGCCGATGGCAAACCAAGCGTTTTGGCGGGCGATACCGATGGTACGATGAGCGATGCGGATGGCTGTTGCTATCTTCGATGGTTTATCATCCATCAGCACCACATCGGCCGCTTCGATGGCCGCGTCTGAACCTAAGCTGCCCATGGCAATGCCGATGTCGGCACGAGCGAGCACAGGCGCGTCGTTGATACCATCACCCACGAAGGCCAAGCGACCTGTTTCAGCAACTTCACCGAGCAATTTTTCAACCGCTTTTACCTTATCGGCAGGCAACAATTGGGCGTGATACTCGTCCAAATGAAGCTGGCGGGCTACATGTTCGGCCACTTCCTGCCGGTCGCCTGTCAACATAACAGCGCGCTTTACGCCCAGCGCTTTCAGCTGACTGATCGCTTCCTCCGCGTCACTCTTTATTCTGTCGGCAATCACGACATGACCCGCGTATTCGCCATTGATGGCTACATGCACTACGCTACCCGTATTTTCCTGACACTGAGGACACGCGTGCAGCTTCGCTCCGATGGCCTCCATCATCTTCTCATTACCCACACAGACCGTCTGCCCGTTCACTTCGGCCCGTATTCCTTGTCCGGCAATCTCCTCAACCTTATCTACCGAGCAACTGTCGTGTTCGTTGGGATAAGCCGTTCGTAGGCTGGCGGCAATGGGATGGGTAGAATAGCGTTCCACGTGAGCTGCCAAATGGAGTAATTCTTTTGGGTCGATTTGCTCCGGGTGAACCGCATCAACCGCAAATTCACCCCGCGTCAGCGTTCCCGTCTTGTCGAAAACGACAGTGTGGGTCTTGGCCAACGCGTCCATGAAGTTTCCACCTTTAATGAGGATACCATGGCGCGAGGCACCGCCGATGCCCGCAAAGAAGGTCAGCGGGATAGAGATAACCAGCGCGCAGGGGCACGATACCACAAGGAACGTGAGTGCCCGATAGAGCCAAACGGAGAAAGCCGTGAAATAATTGTCGGCGAAGAGCGGCGGAACCAGAGCCAAAGCGATAGCCAACAGCACCACGATAGGCGTGTAGACATGGGCAAAACGGCGGATGAAAGTTTCGCTGCGCGACTTGTTTTCGCCCGCGTTTTCCACCAAGTTGATAATTTTCATGGCAGTCGACTCGCCGAAAGTCTTCTCTGCTTTTACCTTGAGCAGCCCTGAAATGTTGACACAACCGGAGATTACCTCATCGCCCTGAGCCACGTCGCGTGGCAAACTCTCGCCCGTCAGCGCCACGGTGTTGAGCGCGGAGCTGCCTTCGACGATCTTCCCATCTAAGGGAATTTTCTCTCCGGGCTTCACGATAAACGTCTCGCCCACCCGTACTTCTTCGGGACTCACCGTCACTACATGACCTCCTCGCTCCACGTTGGCCGTATCGGGGCGCAGATCCATCATTTCAGAAATAGACACTCGGCTCCTTTCTTCGGCGTAATGTTCAAAGAGTTCGCCCAACTGGAAGAAGAGCATCACAAAGACTGCTTCGGGCATTTGGTGCTCGGCACCGGGCAGAAATCCGATGAGCAGTGCGCCGATGGTGGCAATACTCATGAGAAAATCTTCGTCGAATGGGTCTCCCTCGGTGATGCCTTCCCATGCTTCGCCTAATACATCGTAGCCTATCAGCAGATAAGGCACCAGATAAACGAGCAGGAGTTGCCACATCTGCAAATGCAAAATACGCTCGGCCGCATAAGCCACGCCCAGCAATACGGCCGTTAAAATGATTCTCAATAATTTCTTATTCATAATGTTTAAATATTAGTGTGCGAATGAATGGCCAAGGATGGGATTTCCTTTACACCACTGCAAAGATAAGAAAGGATCGTTGCAACCCGGTTGCAAACTGATGCGCATGCGAAAAAAACAAACCGGCACAGGTCGAATTGATGACCTGTGCCGGTTGGATTCTAGGATTTGGGCAGCCGATTTACAGCTTCTGTGCCACTTTCAAGATTTGCTCGCCGAGTCCGATGGTGTAGCCCTGACTGACGAAGACCACACGATTGAACGTGTCGGCAATAACAAACATCGGCAGCTGCGTTTCGTTTTTCAGTTTCATCTGCGTAGCAATCTGATGTTTGATCTTACCGTCTTGGTCGATTCCGAAGATGGTATTCTTGGGCAACTGGCCAAATTCGGCCTTGTTAAACTTCTGTGCCGCGGCCTCATTCTCGAAGAGCAACACGAAGGGACGGCCCCATTCGTCGAGCTTATCTCTCAACTTGGCGATGTCGTGCAGGGCATGGTTGGTTGGCTCCTGACCCACACCGAGCACGCCAACGACGAAGTAACCACGGCCCGTCTGTGACAAAATGCTCACTTCCTTGCCATCTTTCATCAGCTTCGATTCGCTGTCGAAGTTGCCGATAATCTTGACGCCATCGGTCGTTTCGCGTATCTTCAGATCTACACGCGTGGTCTTTCCGGCTTCTATACCGAAGATGGTGCTGCTTGCCAGCACGCTACCATCGGCCAGTCGCTGTCCTGTGACGAGCAGATAGGTGCCTTCGTCCAGCTGCGTTCCATCCTTAAAGACGCCGGCCCATGAGGTGCCACCGCCCATATCTACCTGTCCTTCTTCAAAGTTGAGCAGTTGCGTGCGGCCATCGACAATCTTGCTGATGGTGAAATAGCTGTAATACTTGGGATTATCCAACAGCGGAGTGGGTTGATAATCGAGCAAGAGCGTACCGGTACGGGCCACCGATGGCGTGCTTTGGTTGAAGTTGACATCCATCCATTGTCCGTCGTGGCGGTATTGCACCTTTTGTGTCACGACATCTTTCTGTGCTTCGATGTCAAGACTGCGGGCCAGGTCAACAAAGAAGATGTCGCGCGAGCGCTCGTCGGTCAGCCGTGACTTCCAGATGCCCATCGGGGTCTGCGGAATACGCATGGCACGCGTGTCGGGATTCAGCTTGATATGAGTGCGAATCCAGTCTACCAGCAACGCCGGATTCTGACGGAAACGCTGGCGATCGGCCTCGCTGAAGGCATTGTAGAGTGCCTGCTTGAAAGGCGAAGTAATCAGTTCGTCCTCTACGCGCGGACTTAATTGGTTGCTCCGGGCGTTCATATTGTCGTCAAGAATATCGCGCTGCATGTCGCGCAGGTCTTTGTTGCTCAACGTATAGAGCAATTCCATGGCCCTATCCAAGCGATTGGCATTCTGCTCTACGAAGTCTTTGATAACTCGCCAGTTGCCACGTGCCTTTATAATATAAGGTATAGCCTGAGGGTAAGCATAGCCTTTCAGGCTCTCTTCCGTGGGGAATGTGCTGATGTAAGCGTTGCGGACAGAGTCTTCATAGGCAAAGCGGCGGTCGTTTTCCTGACGTTGGGCCGGCGTAACGGCCGGCAGATTGCTCTTTTCAGACGGTGGAACGATATTGAGTTCCTGCCCTGTCAGGCGTGTCGACTCGTCATACTCTAATTTGATTGTAATGAGTTTATCCTTACCGAACGAAGCCTTGGCATAGCCAAACTTGCCGTTCTTCGATGCCCAGACGATCATATCGCCCTCGCCGGCCGTGAGGAAGGTTTCTCCTTTAGCATTGGTGTATTTGGAAGCGGCCGTGTAAAATTCGGCGTAATTGTAGATTTTGAAGTCTACACGCGCGTCATCGACGGGCTTGCCGTTGCGGTCTACGATCTTGAAGTCGGTGCGTGCCGAACTGCCGTAGTTGTCGATGAGGTTGATTTCCGTAAAGTTACCCGTCCGAAGCATCACTTCTTCCGGTCCGCGGTAGTCGCCGAAGGCGCGGGTGTGCATCAGCATGGCTCTCGATGCAGGCGCGTTGAACCAACCAAGGTTCAGTACGGGTTCGGGTTCGCACGCTCCTAAGAAGTACCACTTGCCGTCGGCCCACGCTTCTACCCACGCGTGGTTGTCGTCGGTGTGGGCCCAGCGGGGCGTATAAACCTGTCGGGCGGGAATGCCCACGGAGCGAAGAGCGGCCACGGTAAACGTACTTTCTTCGCCACAGCGGCCCCGTCCCGTGCGGATACTCTGCAACGGCGAGGATGTGCGGGCGTCTGACGGCTCGTAGGTGACATGCTCGTGGCACCAATGGTTCACTTCAAGAATGGCGTCTTTCATCGACAGCCCCTTGACGCGCTGTTTCAGTTCTTTATAAAACAAGGCACGCGAATCGTCGAGCGGTTCGTTGTTGACACGCATGGGCACGACGAAGTGGCGAAAGAGCAGTTCGGGCACTTGTTTTCCCCACGCCATCTCGCGTCGGGTCTGCAAGGCGGTGCGCACATTGTTAAGATGATAGGCCGTAGGATAGTCGGTGGCGTCG
>CAUURC010000006.1:0-69168 GCA_963547405.1 uncultured Prevotella sp. | reverse complement strand
ACACGCTCAGAAAATATAAAGAATGCCGTTTCAGATTCATCAAATCGAAGAAAATATATACCGAACTGCTATCCTATTCTGCTTGGGAACTGATTGGTAGTTTATCGTATGCTGGCCAGACACAAGGTATCAACATTATATTGAATCTCTTTTTCGGCCCTATCGTTAATGCCGCACGTGCCATTAGCGTACAAGCCCAAATTGCCTGCAATACGCTGATTGGCAATTTTCTGACTGCTCCGGAACCACGGATCGTGAAATTCTATTCAGAAGGCAAGAAAGCAGAAACCTTTAATTTGACTTTCGCTGTCGGGAAATACGCTTTTGTTCTCATCTTATTAATCGTCGCACCTGCAACCGCAGAGATCAACTATCTGCTCAACCTTTGGTTGGGTACTCATTCTTATCCTTCCGAAACTGCCACGTTTACCATCATCATCTTATATTCTGCCTTAGTCCAGACTCTCACACAATCTTTACTGATTGTTTTCAGGGCCATTGGAAAGATTAGAGAAGGTAACTGCTATAGCGGTATCATTATGCTACTGTCACTAATTATTGTATATATAACCCTCAAACTTGGTTTTCCTGCATACAGTGCTTTTGGGGAAATTCTTCTTGCCAATATCATCTCATTCTTCGTCTATTTATTTTTCACTTGGAGATATGAGCATTTTAATATCAAACGTTATTTGTTAAAGACCATCAGTCCACTAATGGCCATCACATTCGTCTCCTGTATGCTTTCATTTCTGCTCAAACATACGATGAACGCTTCGTTTGTTCGAGTTATTTATAACTTTATTGTCAGCGACTTGGCTATTATCGGGTTTACATGGTTATTTCTTTTACAAAAGAAAGAGAAGATGATACTGATTCGGAAACTACGTCAACTATGGAAATAAATGGCTATCCGAATCTATATTCCCATATTTTATACAAATATTTTAAAGCAATAAACAACCTATTCGTATAGATACCATTTTCCTTACATGCCCGCACATCTTCTTTGACGAGTGTCCATCGGCTTCGAATACCTCTGGTACTGACACCTCCCATTCGCATCGTAACAAAGTCTAGAGATATGTAATGATATCTAATTCTTCGGCGTTTGAATAGTCGCACCATCATTTCAAAATCCGATCCTATCATATAATCCGTACTATATTCACCTACTTCTTTGTATAACTGATGTTTTAAATATAACGACGGATGAGCCGGCATAAATCCAAATCTTAACCAAAAGGGTCGGAAAGCCTTAGAAGAGTAATAACGAACTACTCTATCAGGTTGACCGTCATAGATAAAATGAATATCACCAAAAACAGCGTCAATGTCATATTGTGTAAATTCTGCTACAACCTTGAAAATTACATCACTGCTTGTAAAGTAATCATCAGAATTTAATATTCCCACAACATCCCCTGTAGCCATGGCTATTCCCTTATTCATTGCATCATAAATGCCTTTGTCAGGTTCTGAAATATATTTCAAACGACCATTAAACCGATCTTCAAGGCTCTGAATAATTTCTATCGTACCATCACTGGATAGACCATCTACAATAATATACTCTATATCTTTATAGGTTTGATCCAGCACAGAACACATCGTATCCAATATTGTTTTGGCACTATTATAGGTCACCGTGATAACAGACACTTTCATACTATTGCTTTTTCAAACTGATACGGAACATATTTCCTTTCAATACCATCTGCTTTTTCGACAATTGCTCTATCGTAAACGCTTCTCCCTGCCCCGAAATTCCATAGTCCTCTACCCCCTTTTCATCCGTCAGAACAGGATCCCCTTTAAGGCGATCATCAAGCACAGGGTTATAAACCGTCAATCTATTGTCTTCATACGTAAAATAAAAGAAAACACGCAAGTTGCCTCCTGTCAAGTTCAACAGTTTCCCTTGTATAGCCCAATACATCCGTTCATGACTTTTATCGCAGCTTTTACCCGTCGCAAGCGTGTCGATACGCATAACATGCCAGTAGCCATCCAGATCACCATTGTCGCTATGTTCCAAATCACATGACGCCAACACACATAATATAGAAAATGCTCCAAGCATGTAGGTCAATAGTTCTTTCATCTCGTCTACTTTAAAATTCCTGTTTTGACAATAGTCAACTGACCGCCATAGTTATGTCCCAACAATCCACCCATATCCATTCCGTAAGCTCCCCGCACCATCCATTGGCGTCCCAAATGGTATGACACTTCCAAAAGCGCGCTGACATTATGATGTGGTTTGACAAAAGGCTTACTATAAGTGCCATAACCATGTTGATAAGTAGCCAGCAAACGATAGTTCCATCTCTCCGCCGGTTCGCCGCTAATTCCCAGATGCCAGGCTACAAAACGATTATTCTTAAACCGAAGCATCCCATCCTTATTATATAAAGGAGCCGTATAAAGCGGGTTGCCAATGGCCTGTCCCCAATGCTGCCAGCCCGTATAGATTCCATGATTATAATATTCATCCTGACCACCGATGTGTTCAGACATGCCCGGAGTATGGTCATGATAAACCGGTCCGCTTTGATACTTTGTATATAAATACTCCAGAACCAGCTGATTGACCCATCGATTATCCTTTAATCTCACCTCCGCGCCCAGCATAATATCCTTCAGATCATACACGAAATAGCGACGTTTCTTTCCCACGTTCCACTCGTCGCCCGTACCATAGCCGTCGTAGTCCAGCATGAACATGCTTGAATGATCTTCAAAAAACTTATCGGCATAAACGCTCAAGCCCCAGCGATCGCCATCATAATTCACACGCATGAGCCACGACCCCAGCTGATTGCCCGCCGCATTCTGATATATTGTCTCGCCTACATCAGAACCTCCGGGCACTATTGCGTGCCAGAAATCGCGCAAACCAGTGCCCCCACGCATCACCGTTGTCGTACCATCGCCCTCCGGTTGATAGACCGTACCGCCAAAAGTAGCAGCCATTTCCAGACCAAGTTCTATCGAGAAGGGATAAAAACGGTCGGGATTGCCTATCATCAGATAGCCGGCCTTACTGTGATAAAGCACACCGTCAGTGTATTTGGATTTCTGTTGCGTAAAATCACACTGCCAATTATAATCCGTCATCCTGCCAAAGGCGATATGACCTTTCATCCGCAACCACTCGCGACCAAAGGGCAACACCCAGTATTCGGGCAAAGCAAGACGCACTTGGGGCACAGGGCGCGCGTTGATACCCAGTGTCTGCGAACCACTACTGAGCCGATTGTTCTTCAGTTCCAAAGGAAATTCCTTGCTCCCTATCGTCAGCACACCGTGCAACCATCGTGCTTCCACAAACGCCTGTTGCACAATGGCTTTAGCACCATAGTTCACCGGCGCCACAACATCTAATCCATAGCCTACACCCCACCGCCTTGCCGAGTCGTTCCGCAAGACACGTTCCACGCTCGCCCGCAAGTATCCGTTGGTTTGTTCCAGCGAACTCAACCCATAATGATTGGCATTCAGCCACAGCGGTGTCTTGCCCTTAGCCACCGAGGCCTGGGCTTCTATTTTGTATTGAATATCCTTTGAGAGATTCTGCTTTCCGGGTTCCATCCCCTCTTGCCACGCATATTGCGCATGTCCCATCAACGGCCATGCGTATAGAGCGGCAAAATAAACAAATTGCTTAAATTTCATGTCATCATCAGCATGTTGATATGATGATAACGGCGCAAGGCTCCTTTTATTATATAGGAGCCTTGCGCAAACATTTAGAATACGTAACCGGCCGTCAAATAGAGAGCGCGTGCCCGGGCTTCGCCCATATTCTCATTTACGTTTATTGCGCCCGTCTCAACTCCAAGTGTCGCCGCAAAATGGCGAGTTTCATATCCTATCTCCATCGTTGGGCCTATATCGAAACGGCGTGCGTTGAAACCGGGATTTCCGTAAGTGTCGTATTCATGCGAGCCATGCACTACTTTGCCCCCAATACCATACGAAGCAAAACAACCCATGCCTAATTTGACACCTCCCTTACGACCTGCCGGCAGAATCATCGTAAAGAGAACAGGCATTTCCACCACATTCTGATGCACGCTTGCCATATCATTCCTATCACTATCCCATGGCCCTCTCGCACCTTTTTGAACGTAGCGCAAGCCTGTTTGCAAACCGAGACAGCGCAGTTTGAACGGAATCTGAATCCCCGTCTCAACCATAAAGCCCCACAAATCCTTTATTCCTCCGGTATTCTCTCCTACATAATCTGCCGAAACGATGCCCCCTTTTACGTAGGGTTTTACACCCGGCGCCACCATTTCGCTGGCATTTTCAAAATAAGAAGCACCCGATCTGTCCGCGGTTCGGGATTGTTGAAACACTTGTGCCTGCGCCGTTGACAATCCTGCCATCAACGCGATTGCGAGAAAAAGTTTACGCATAATTATCTTCTTTTTAGTTAATAATCGGTTCATCAGTCATTATGATCACTCAATTTCATCCACAGCAGTCTTGTGCCCGATAGCAAATAGAGCGTATCACCCTGCAGATCAGCTGCCTGAACAGGTTCCGTGAAATGGAGTTTTGCGTTTCCGTCGTTGTCGACAATCCAAAAGTCGAAGCCTTTTTTTGAATTCGTACCTACAAACGAGTACTTTCCATTGTGCTGATATATAGTATAGGAGTTGTCGGCCGGAAAGGTTTCTTCCACCTGCAGTTTATTATTTACAACCAAAATTTTATTCTTATTGGTGATAACGACACTACGATCCGCGTTGAACTCCAGCGGTGTCAGCTTCTTGTCTTCATCGCGGAAGGTATAGCTCTTGGTGTAAGGAATCGCTACGGGGTGGCCATACACGCTCTTGTCCCATGGTATCAACTCCTCCTTCGACAGCAACTGACCGTCAGCGGCATTGTAAACTGCCGCAAAAGGCTTACCGTATTTCTTCATCATCATGCCCCCTTTCAATCCTACACCATGGCTGAGCAGATAGAGTTTGCCATCTTTCACCGTCAGTTGGCTATAAGAACCGTCCTTGCTGTCAAAGGCTTTCGTCCACACTTGCTGCGCCCGGGCGTCATAACAGCTCACCCCAGCCTTATCGGCAAAATAATAATAGGTACCATCGGTAGCTATGTTCGAACACGTTTGCGACGTTACGCTTGAATTAACGTAGGGCACATAGTATGTATAAAAGCCGGAAATCATACCCGTTGTCACCCCCATGGCCACAGCCCCAAGGCTCTGTAGGAGCACGCTACCCACGTCCACCTTGCCCGTGGCGGCGTCATAACGACGCAGGTTGCCCGTCTTGATGTTAATGAAGTTAAGATCGTCGGCCGCCACCATCAGCAACGAGTCACCTACTACCCGCATGTTATTCCATCCCCAGTTCAGTTCGTGTTTCACGTTAGCGACCCACAGTTCTTGTCCCGTAGACAAACTGATGCCCCGCAACTTAGCAGCCGTAGCCGATCGATACCCTACAACCACGTCCTTTTCCTCATCTATATAAAGAGGTAGGAGCTTCGTACTCCACTTTTCGGTCGTAGCGTCGGCCATGAGTTTTAGTTTTCCTTCGTCCTGCATGAGCAATCCCTGCGGCGTCAGCTTCATATTATCTACCATTGCCTTTCCTTCCGGCGCATTAGAGAGGCTCATCAAGGCCTCAGTCTTGCTGAAAGACTTCGGCAATGTCCAGCGAGTAGTCCCCGTAGTCTTGTCAACCAAAGTGATTTCGCCGTTCTTGGCCCAGCCGTTGTTCCCATGTTCGCGCTGTTTTACGGCCACGGTCTTGCCGTCGGACGATACCGATAGTGAGTAACAAGTGTGTTTCAGGTCAATCGAAGCCATCTTAAATGGCTTTCCATCTACATCCTTAGCAATGGCTATGGAGTCAATTTGGGCTTTTGAAGTCAGCGGTAAGCAGGCCAAAACAAAAGCCAACCATACGTGCGAGTGTTTCATCTGTGGTGATTTATTCTTAACAAAATACCTGACAAAGATATGTTTTTCGTAAAAAAAAAACAAATATTTCCTTCCCTTTTTTATAATAAAACGCCCATCTTATCAGTTCTTTTATAAATGAGTTGGGTGAAATGAGCATATTCATCAACGTTTCATTGATTTCTGATAGATATTTTCCATGACCGATAATATATTATATACACTGTCCGTAGTCGCCTCTTTTATCTTCAGCCTCTGCTGCGGATTCTTTTTCATTCCCGCCATTCTGAACTTCTGCAAGGCACATAAACTCTACGACTTGCCCAACGCACGCAAGGTGCATCAGTACGCGACCCCCCGCCTCGGTGGCATTGCGTTCATGCCGAGCATGGTTCTTGCCTTTTTATTTTCTATCCTTGTATTCAAGTATATAGAACACGCAAGCCCGCTACGGGTAAGTCTTTGGACTTACTCCGTCGTCGTCGGAATCATTCTTATTTACGCAATCGGTGTCATCGACGACCTGATCGGCCTCAACGCCAAGCTGAAGTTTTTGGTTCAAATACTATCGGCGGCCCTGCTACCTTTGAGCGGTCTCTACATCAACGACCTGTACGGACTGGCCGGCATCCATCAGTTACCTCCCGTGGTGGGTGGTTTGCTGACGATATTTATCATCGTTCTAATTATCAATGCTTTCAATCTGATTGACGGAATCGACGGACTGGCCGCCAGTCTCACACTCATTGCGTTGAGCGGCTACCTGTTTTGCTTCATCCGTGAGACGCTTTGGATTTATTGCATCATGATTTCCGGACTTATGGGGGTGCTCGTAGCCTATCTCTATTTCAATCTTTTCCTTAGCGAATGTCACAAGAAGAAGATTTTCATGGGCGATTCCGGTAGTCTGACACTGGGCTACGTGCTGGCATTTCTGTTCGTCAAGTTCTGTATGAACAACACCGATGTCGCGCCATTTTACAGCGAAAACAGGATGTTGATATGTTCGTTGCTCATCGTTCCTTGCTTCGACGTGTTCCGTATCATTCTGGCACGCTTGCGAAATGGCCGTCCCTTGTTCCAATCAGACAAGAATCACATCCACCATAAGATTATGCGCACGGGCATGACACAGCATCAAACGCTCATACTCATCATTTTCTTGGCGATTGTTTTCATTGCGCTCAACATGGTAGTCTACATTCTGACCACCTGTAATATCACAATCATGGCGGTAATAGACATCTCCGCCTACACCGCCATTCATTTACTGATCAACCGGTATATCAAACAGAACGACCGGAAACCTTTTGAATAATTCCTTTCTTTTTCGTTTTTTACAGTCCGATAACTCTGCGGTCACCCAGTTACACTAATGTGGCAACGATTTCCTCACGCGTTCCGGGCAACATGTCGATGACCGGAATCTCGGGCATCGTGTAGCACCCCGGAGCCAAACGCATCGAGGCGCGGGCCACATTGACCAGCACTTGCGCGGTAAGCGCAGGGTTATTGATACTCATATTGAACTCAAAATGCTGGTTCTGAGTCTTTCCACTCACGCCCTTACGCACCAAGTTCACACCGTGGCCCATGTCTTTTACCTCGTCAACAGAACTAACGGCAAACACGTGTGTATCGTCATGAGCAAAATAAGGGTCAGCCTTGATTTCGCTTGTCACCTGCTCCAGCGTTGCGCCTTCTTCCAATTCCACATAGACCATGCGACGATGAATGCCCTCGCCCAATGGAATGGTAACGGAAAGAGCGTCCTTCACACCTTGCTTTCCACGCACGCAAACACTATGTCCCATGCTCATGCCCGGGCCGAAATTGGTATAGGTAAGTCCCTTAGGAGCCAAACTCTGCATCAACACGCGCACAACGGAGTCTGATCCGGGGTCCCATCCGGCAGAAATAACACTCACCTTGCCCGCCTTCTTGCAGTTTTCCATCTGCTTGGCACGATAGTCGAGAATACCGGTATGGATATCGAAGCTGTCAACCGTATTGATACCCATGGCTACCATCTTCTCCGCATACTCGGGACATGACCGGGTCGGCGTGGACAAAATGGCCACATCGACGTCGGAAAGTTTAGCTATATCGTCTACAACCATGTAAGGTGCCAGTTCGGCAGGTTTGTTTTTATCGCCCTGACGACGCACGATGCCGGCTATCTCAAAGTCGGGCGCGGCTTCCAAAGCCTCTACCGCGAATCGACCAATATTGCCGTAGCCAACCACGGCTGCTCTAATCTTCTTCATAAATGATATGTTTTAATGTTACTGATTTTATTCTTTACAACAACAAAAGTAGTGTATTTTAACGAATTGACCAGCAACATGTTTTTCTTTTTTGGTTATTTATACACCACCACCACAATTTATTGAACCCCAATGGCCTGTTTATGATAACGTCACTGTCTTTTCCCGCATTTGTTTTCCACATGGGGCACTTGCGCCCAAACAAGCAAACGCCACCTTTGATTTCTGTCGCAATGATTGCGAAATTACTTTACAAAAGCCTCCAAATGGCTGCGTTATTCCGAAATAAAATATCTTTGGCCGCGAATAAGCCAATCCTGCGCAAGTTTGTATGGCATTCATTATCAACAACTTAGCATTTTTCGATCTTTCAAAGCCTTGTTTTCAACCTCAAAAACACCCTTTTTAGGCTCCTCAAAGCAGCCTTATTACCGTGCAAAAGCTATGCTTTGGGCAGCTAAAAGGGCTGCTTTCGCGTTGTCAAAGCATAGCTTTTACAATTTTATCGTTCATCTTTCACCATTTCAAAGCTTTTTAACCCTCGTTTCAAAGCTAAATGATCCCATTCAAAAGGTCATTTTTGAGTGAATAAAAGTTTACATTTTTACCTCCATAGTATGGATATTGTTGGCGATTATTGAAAGACTACGTAAGTTCGCGCTTGGTATTTATCTCTGCCAAAAGGCTATAACCTGTAGCTTTTCTTGACATTTCTCCGTGCCCTATATAATATTTGGTCATCAAAAGACGTTATTGTTTTGTATATATACAAAAACAACAGAACTTATGATTGAATATATCAAGGGTGAACTCACGGATCTTACCCCGGCCGTTGCTGTGGTAGAAGCCGCGGGAATAGGCTACGCGCTCAATATTTCACTGACAACTTACACGGCCATTCAGGGCAAAAAACAGGTGAAATTATTCGTACACGAATCGCTGGTAACGGGCGGTCGCGACGATAGTTTTACGCTTTTCGGCTTTCAGAGCAAGCAGGAGCGGGCTCTCTATCGCCTACTGATTACGGTTTCGGGCGTCGGTGCCAACACGGCACGCATGATGCTCTCGTCCATGACACCGGCCGAACTCTGCAATGCCATCGCGACAGGCGACGAACGGATGATTAAGAGCGTGAAAGGTATCGGACTCAAGACGGCCCAACGCGTCATTGTCGACCTAAAAGACAAAATCATGGCCAGCGGCATAGCCGATGAACTCCACGTCGGTACACAGAGCGGAGGCGCGCCATTGGTTAACTCGGCTGTCAAGGACGAGGCCGTGGGTGCGCTCACAATGCTTGGTTTCTCACCGGCACCGGCGGCCAAAGTGGTTGCGGGCATCTTACAAGAAACACCCGATATGCCCATAGAGATGGTGGTAAAAGAGGCTCTCAAGCGCATAAAATAAGGCTACATGAAGAAAAGGAGTCAGTTGATGAGCATGGTATTTCTTGCGACCTTTGTCGTAAGTTACGCGCTTGCCGTGCCTTTTCTTCAGCATACGTCACGTTCGCAAACCGGCAAGACGGCACAGACGAGGAGCGGTTCCGACACGATTCAGGGCGGCAAACCTCGCTGGCGCGTACAACGTACCACGCCCATCACCTACGATGACCTCGACTCGAGTACGCTGGATCTGCGCCAACCCGCCAATCTGCAGTACGAAGTGACCTACAACGACAGCCTGCAACGCTACGTAATAGGTCGCAAGATAGGCGGAACCTATCTGAGCGCGCCCATCATGATGACGCTCACGGAATACATGCAATGGCTCGACCGCCGCCGTCGCGACGCGTTCTTCCGGGCCAAGAACGATGAAATCTTTCAGAAAAAAGGAAAGGAAAAGTTTGATTTCAGCGACATGCGCTTCGATCTCGGACCGGCCGAGAAGATTTTCGGACCCGGCGGTGTGCGCATCCGCACGCAGGGAACGGCCGAACTCAAACTCGGAGGAACTATCAAGAACATTGAAAACCCTTCGCTATCCATCCGCAACCGCAAGACGACCGCACTCGATTTTGACGAGAAAATCAATCTGTCGGTCAATGGCAAGGTGGGCGACAAGGTGAACATGAACCTCAATTACAACACCGACGCCACCTTCGACTTCGACACGCAGAACCTGAAACTGAAATACGACGGCAAAGAAGACGACATCATCAAATTAGTAGAGATTGGTAACGTGTCGTTTCCGAGCAACTCCGCTCTTGTGACAGGTGCCAGTTCGCTCTTCGGCGTGCGCACAGACATGCAGTTCGGAAGGCTCAAACTACAGCTCGTAGCGTCGCAGAAGAAGAGTTCGAGCAAGAGCGTGCGCTCCAAAGGCGGCGTACAGATGACGCCGTTTGAAATCAACGCGGCCGGATATGAGGAAAACACCCACTTCTATCTGAGCCAACACTTCCTTGAACACTACGACGAAGGCATGCGAAAGCTGCCCCACGTCACGAGCGGAGTTACCATCAACCGCATAGAAGTGTGGATAACGAACAAGTCGGGCTCAACCATGAACACCCGTAACATCGTTGCGCTGACGGATTTGGGCGAAAACCGGAAAATCAGCAATCCGCTTTGGTCTACGATGGGATATGCTGTGCCCGATAATCAGGCTAACTCCGAATATGCCACACTCAACGGTAACGCAGCCATCCGCGACATTGACCAGGCCTCAACGCAGCTTGAGGCATTGGGATTGGCGGGCGGCAAGGACTTTGAAAAGGTGGCCAATGCCGTGCGACTCGACCCAAGTTCCTACACCATCAACACGGCTTTAGGCTACATTTCGCTCAAAACGACGCTGCAATCCGATCAGGTTTTGGCCGTAGCTTTTGAATATACGGCAGGCGGACGCACGTATCAGGTGGGTGAGTTTGCCGGCGACAAGACTGACGTAAACCAAACCTTGCTCGTCAAAGCACTGAAAAACACGAGCAATAATCCGTCACAGGGCAACTGGCGACTGATGATGAAGAACGTCTACAGGCTGGGTGACAATATCCAGAAGGACAAATTCAGACTCGATGTGAAGTATCAAAGCGACACCACAGGCGTATATCTGACCTACATTCCCGAACCTGAAGTGAAGAGCCAACCACTCATCAAGGTGCTTGGAGCCGACCGATTGGACCAGAACAACAACGCCCACGGCGACGGTCGCTTTGATTTCGTAGACGGATATACCGTCAGCAACGGCCGAGTGTTCTTCCCCGTGGCCGAACCTCTCGGCGATTACCTTTACAAATATCTGAAAAGCAAAGGCGTTCAGCCCGCTACGGCCGCCAAGTATGCCTTTACCGAACTCTACGACTCTACCCGAACCGTAGCACGACAGATAGCGGAGAAAGACAAATTCATGTTCGTCGGCCAGTTCAGAGGGTCGAGTGCCAACGTCATTTCGCTCAATGCCTTTAACGTGCCACAAGGCTCTGTGGTGGTGACAGCGGGCGGCGTGAAGCTCACCGAAGGCTCTGACTACACCGTAGATTACAGCGCCGGCGAAGTAACGATCATCAACAAGAGCATTATCGACGCAGGTACGCCGGTGAATGTTTCGCTCGAGAACAACACCGATTATAGCCAAATGCGCAAGACCATGCTGGGACTGAACTGGCAATATGACTTTTCAAAGAACTTCCAGCTGAGCGGAACGCTGCAACACTTGCAGGAACAGGCCATGATAAACAAGGTGGCCATGGGTGCCGAACCGCTCAACAACACACTGTGGGGGCTGAATATCAACTGGAGAAAAGAAAGTCAATGGCTCACCAACATGCTCGACAAACTGCCGTTTCTGCATCTGACGCAACCTTCACAGATATCGCTGACGGGCGAATTTGCCCAACTGATAGCCGGACAGAGCCGCGGCACGCAGGACAACGCGTCGTATCTGGACGATTTCGAGGCCTCGAAGACCACCATTGACGTGTCTATGCCATCGTCATGGTTTATATCGAGCGTGCCATCCATGTTCTCGGAGCACAGCGATAAGACAACGCTGGCCGGCGGCTACAACCGAAGCCTGCTCGCTTGGTACTATATCGACCCGCTGTTTACACGCCGCAGCAGCTCATTGACGCCCGGACACATTAAAAGCGACCTGAATCAGCTGAGCAATCACTACGTGCGTGAGGTGTATATGCGTGAACTTTTCCCCAACCGCGACTACAGTGTATACAACAGCGGCGGCGCGGCCAGTACGCTGAACATCCTCAACTTGGCTTATTACCCTAACGAACGCGGGCCTTATAACTTCAATCCTGACCTCAATCCCGACGGAACACTGCGTCAGCCACAGCGCCACTGGGGCGGCATGATGCGAAAACTCGACACGAGCGACTTTGAAACGGCCAACGTAGAGTATATTGAATTCTGGTTACTCGACCCCTTTATCTATTCGCGTCAGCAACCCAACGCCCACGAATATGGCGGCGATTTCTACATCAATTTGGGTGAAGTGAGCGAGGATATATTGGGCGACGGCAAGAAATTCTATGAAAGTGGCATGCCGGTAGACGGCTCAAGCAGCTTCACGACAACCCAATGGGGACGTATTCCTACGCAGACGACCACCACTTATGCCTTTGCCACTTCGTCCGGCGCACGACAGTTGCAGGACGTGGGCTTCAATGGACTGACCGATGAACAAGAACGTTCGTTCGCGAGTTATCAGCCTTTCCTCAACGCTATCAGAGGTAAGGTGAGTCAGGCAGTGCTCGACTCCATCACGAACGACCCGGCCAACGACAACTACCACTACTTCCGTGGAAGTGATTATGACGACATGAAGGCCGACATTCTGCGACGCTACAAGTACATTAACAACCCACAGGGCAACTCACCCGACAGCGAACAGCGGCAGGAACGCTACGACACGTCATATAAAACGACACCCGACGTGGAAGATATCAATCAGGACTACACGTTGAACGAGTATGAAAAATACTTTGAATACCGCGTTTCCATTCGTCCGAACGACATGGAGGTAGGGCGAAACTTCATCGTCGACAAGCGTGAATACGTGGCACCGCTGCGCAACGGTAATAAAGAAACGGTCAACTGGTATCAGTTCCGTATTCCGGTAAATGAGTTTCAGAAACGATTCGGTGGCATATCCGACTTTACTTCTATCCGTTTCATGCGTATGTTCCTAACTGGTTTCCAGCATCCGATTGTCTTACGATTCGGTAGTCTTGATCTGGTACGCGGCGACTGGCGGCTCTATGAGCAGCAATTAGATAAGATGGCGGGAACGGGAACCTTGACGGCCAGCGCTGTCAACATAGAGGAGAACAGCGAAAAGGAACCTGTCAACTATGTTGTTCCGCCCGGAATAGATCGTATTCAGGACCCCGCGCAGCCACAAGTGGTGATGAGTAATGAGCAGGCTTTGGATCTTGTGGTCGAGAATCTGTCGCGTGGTGAGTCGAAAGCGGTATATAAAAACACGACGATCGACATGCGTCAGTATCGCCGATTGGAAATGTTTGTCCACGCCAATGCCCTCCGACAGGACGTAACAGACCTGAAAGACGACCAGATCGCTGTCTTCATACGCTTGGGAAGCGACTATAAGAACAATTATTATGAATATGAAGTGCCTCTGAAACTTACGCCTCCGGGACACTATGACCAACGTACGCCGTCGCAACGCGCCATGGTGTGGCCACGCGAAAACATGATCGATATTCCGATTCAGCTTTTTACGGATCTGAAAAAAGCAAGAAACAAGTCGAGAACGGAAGGCAATGCTTCTTTCAACACGGAGTTCAGCATATACGATCCTAACAATCCGGCCAACCGAACAACCATCAAAGGTAATCCGACATTGGGCGAAGTAAAGACGATGATCATTGGTGTAAGAAACAAATCTCCCGAACCTAAGAGCGGAGAAGTATGGGTGAATGAACTCAGACTCAAGGAATATGACAACAAAGGCGGATGGGCCGCTCAGGGAAACCTGAACGTTCAACTGTCGGATCTCGGCACCGTGAACGTGCAGGGCAGACATGTAGCGCAGGGATTCGGCAACTTGGAGCAAGGCATACAGGAGCGGGCGAATGACGACAGAGACCAATACAGCGTGACAACAAGCATTGAACTCGGCAAGTTCTTCCCCGAAAAGGCAAAGGTTTCCATCCCCTTGTACTACAGTTACAGCAAAGATATCACTAAACCCAAGTATAATCCGCTGGACACGGATATGCGACTGAAAGACGCACTCGACGCAACCGTGTCGAAAAAGGAGCGCGATTCGATAGAAAATATTGCGGTAACACGGGCTACGACATCAAATTTCTCTATCTCGAACGCCCGCGTCGGTATTCAGACCAAGCGTCATCCGATGCCCTATGATCCCAATAACTTCGCGTTCTCATATAGCCATACGCAAACACATACGTCGGGACAAACGACTGTTTACGAGAATGAAACGAACTGGCGTGGCTCAATCAACTACAACTGGACGCCTGTTTACAAGTCTTGGCAACCATTCAAGCAAGTAAAAAACAAATCGAAATGGCTCGACTTGTTCAAGAAATTCGGATTCAATTGGCTGCCACAGTCCGTTGGTTTCAACTCAGAACTGACCCGAAACTACTATGAATTGCAGGAGCGGGATATGGATATGATGGAAAAGAATCAGCTTCCCGTCAACTTCAGTCAGCAATTCCTGTGGAACCGTGACTTCACGTTGCGATGGGATTTGACCAACAATCTGCATGTCAACTTTGAGAGCGCGACTCACGCCCAGATAGAAGAGCCGTACACACCTGTGAATAAAGACCTCTATCCAGACCGGTATTCGGCTTGGAAAGACTCTGTCTGGCAATCTATCCGCCATGGAGGGACGCCGCTCGACTACAACCAATCGTTCTCATTATCATATAATGCGCCGCTCAATCTGATTCCAATTCTTGACTGGATAACGGCTAACGGTAACTACACGGCCACATACAACTGGGTAAGAGGAACGAAACTGGAAGACGGTTCATCATTAGGCAACACGATAATGAACAACCGCAACCTGTCGCTCAACGGCACTTTAAACTTCGTTCGGCTCTATAACTACATTCCTTTCCTCAAGGCAGCCAACGAACAAAAGAGCCGGCAGAAGAGCCGTGCACGACAATCAGGTAGCAAAACACGCAATGCAACCGATCAGAAGTCTACGGCACAGGAGCGAAAGACCGATCAACAGAAAAGTATCCTGCAACAAAAGACTAAGAACTTTCAGAAGGAGATTACGCTGTTGCCCGACTCTGTCCTGACACTGACACATGGCAAGAACTCGAAACGTATCATTGTTACAGCCAAAACGGCTGATGGCAAAAATTTGAAACTACGTTACAAGCGAATCGACGCGAATCAAATTGCCATTAAAAATAAAGTTGACTCGGCCTTAAAAATCAAGGTTTCTGTAGGAACAAAGGCTCCATTAGAAGAGAAAAGCTGGTATCGGATGGCCCAAAGCACCGCTCGGGTTATGATGATGTTGCGCAACGTGACCGTATCTTACCGCAATCAATACGCGATGTCTTTGCCGGGATTCATGCCCACCATAGGTAACGCCTTGGGACAGACCCATGGCACGGGCGCGTTTGCTCCGGGACTCGACTTTGCCTTTGGACTGACCGGCGACTCCTATATTGACCAAGCCAACGAAAGAGGATGGCTATTGCGCAATGACTCCGTGGCAACGCCGGCCACGACCAATGCTTCGGAAGACCTACAGATAAGAGCTACGGTCGAACCGTTCAACCATTTCAGAATCGACCTGCACGCTTCGCGCACCATAACACGAGGTAAAAGCATTCAATACATGTACTCCGGTTCGCCGACGACACAGAATGGCACGTTTACGATGACGACAATATCGATCCGGAGTGCGTTGGAGGGAATCGGCAATGCCACCAGTGGCTACTATAGTCCCAGCTTTGAGCGTTTCTGTCATTCATTAGAGAGCTTCCGCGGTCGTGTAGAAGCCCGCTATCTAAACGCGCCGATGCCGGGAGGAGGTAAATACGACCCCGCAGCCAATCCTGTAGACAAGTTCAGTTCCGACGTGCTGGTTCCCGCATTCCTTGCCACTTACACGGGTGGAGGTTCGCTCGACCTGTTTCCGAAGCTCACCCGACTGTTGCCAAACTGGTCTGTTCGCTACAATGGTTTGGGCAACTTGCCGTGGTTCCGTGATGTTTTCAAGAGCTTCAATATCAACCATGCTTATAAGAGCATTTATGCTGTGGGCGCTTACAGCAGCTATTCTTCGTTCCAAGAATACATGAATGGTCTGGGATTTATCACAAATACGGACAACATGCAAGTTCCTCACAGCATCTATAACATATCGGCCGTAAGCATCAACGAGGCTTTCAGCCCCCTGCTTGGTGTCGATATGACTTTCCAAAACAATCTTACGGCCAAGCTGGAATACCGCACCACCCGTGTATTAGGACTGAATATGACGAGTGTTCAGCTCAACGAAACGCTGAGCAGAGACTGGGTTGTGGGGCTTGCTTATAGAATAAATGATTTCAAGTTGTTTGGTAACACGCCCAAAAAGGCAAGAAGTCGCCAAACAACCAAACGTGACTCAAAGAGTAACAACAGGCAAGATGAGAATACAAGCACAGAGAAAAACCGTGGAATCAACCACAATCTGAACATGCGACTTGATGTCAGCTATCGTCGACAGGCTGCGTTGACGCGCGATATAGCTTCGGTTGTAACGTCGGCCAGCAGCGGTAACTCGGCTTTCAAGATGAGTTTGTCGGCCGATTACACGTTAAGCCGTATGCTCACACTTAACTTCTATTACGACAGACAGTCGAATACGCCGCTTCTTTCGTCCAACAGCTATCCGACAACGGTACACGATTTCGGAGTAAGTCTTAAATTCTCGCTGACCAAGTAGTCATTTTCGGCCAACCGATCAATTAGGTTGGCAAAGGATGGTACATACTTTATCCTGAAAAGCTCTTCCATTCTTCCCATGCAAAAGGCCCTGGTTGATAATGGAAAAACACAGGCGATGCCCATTGGAAGACGTGCAATAGCCGGCCAGACTACTAATACCCGTCACCGTTCCCGTCTTTGCCTTGACGTTGCCGTTGGTAAACGCGCCTCTCATTCGCTTTTTCAGCGTTCCGTCTTGACCTGCTATCGGCAGTGCCTGAATAAGGTGATGATAGATATTTTCATTACGATAAGCATAGCGTAGCATGCGTACCTCTAATTCAGCAGACACATAATTATATAAGGAAAGGCCCGAACCATCAGCAAATTTATAGTTAGCCGGATTCAATCCTATCTTATTTACCAGCCGTTTGATGACCGTTCGCGCACTGCGGTCAGATGCCGGACGATTACCAGTGCTGGCAGCAAGCTGATAAAACATGGATTCGGCATAAAGATTATCGCTTTCTTTCAACATCCGCATCAAGATTTGGTCGATCGTATGAAAACGTGTCGCGATGCGATAAGCGTCATTCGGCTTCCTTCCTTCCGTAGTTGCGACCTCCAACACCACATCCGCAGCAAGCAAAGCTTGATAGAATCGACTGACAAACTGATCCTTTTTACTGATCAGCAAAGGAGAAAGTGTCCAGTTATCATCATCCCAACACCAGCCTTCTCCATACCTTTTATCTTCTTTCATGCTCTTATCGGCTATGATACGGCCCTGAATTGTGTCCACGCCCATCTTCTTAATAGCCTCTACAAAGGCATTAAGGTCGTCACTATTGAAACGCGGATCAAAGCCTCCCACACAGTAAATATCACCTCGGAGCGTGCGTCCCTCAACCTTACCTGTATAACACAAGTCTGTCTTAAACTGATAATCACCTCCCAACTGATCAATCGCGGTGATGGCAGTAATGACTTTCATCGTGCTGGCTGGTCGCATCAGCTGTCGTTCATTATACTTAAAAATGACGGAATCCGCATCTAAATCATAAACCATCATGCCCACTTGGGACGTCTTGAACATATCTCCCTCCAATAATTGGGCCAACCGATACTGCACACTTTGGGGCCAAGGACGCGTAATCGTGTCGGGATTGAGGCCCAAAATCAAAGCCGAATCAGATTCTTCATTGTCTTCAAGGTCTATCACTTCGTTTTCGACCTGTGCGAACACGGGGTAAACCAACAATGAAAGCAAAAAAGTTATCAAGTATTTCCTACACTCCGGCAAGCTAATTCTTCTCTTCATCATAATCATTTATTCTCTTCATCAGCTCCTTGCAGAATGCTTTCTCCTCCTCGGGTTGCACTGCCAACATGCGATCGGCGCCATACATAATCATCACAAAATGGCTCAAGCCACCCATTCGTCGCATAGGCGTCACCTTGGTTACTTCCGACAATCGAATCACTTGGCGCTTTGCCAATCGTCCCCGGTCTATAATCAGCACCTGTTCGTGACCTTGTCGTACAAAGCGATACGACGTATGGAGCATACGTTCCATTAGAATGACCACTACAAGTATTAACAAGAATCCGAGGATAGCGGCTTTCGACCAAAATAAGAAGAAAGCAAGAATCGCAAAAGCAACGATTCCGCAAACTGTCACAATAGAAAAGTGCCGATGAAAAGTCCTATCCATAATTTGCGGACACAAAATTACAAAAAATAAATATCTTACCTATCCCTTTAACAATAAATGACTTTTGGATACCATGAATAAATATGAGCGAACGCATCCACAGAAAGATGAACGCAGTTCGCACAATCATGATGCCGCAAAAGTAGCCATTTTAGTCAAAGAAACAATGAATAGCCGCTTGCCGATAAGACAACATTCCTATCGCACAACACGTAGAACAGGAGGTTAAATTTACTTTTTATTCTTATAATATTCCAGCCCCTGCTGCACATTCTTTACCAAAGCCTTGGATGTATAGGTAGCGCCGCTCACGCCGTCAACCTCCATCAGACTTGCCGTCTTGATGTCTTTTCCTTCAAACTGCTTCAAAACCGTCTTGGCTTTTGCAAGAAATTTCGGCGTTTCACGGTTGGGAAGCGTCTCCACTTTTACAACCTTATCCTTCTTGATGTAAATCTGTACCGGCGTAGCACCTTTGAAGCCACGTACGCCCTTGCTGATTTCTGTCGTATTGACAACCACCGTGTCATTACTTCTTGTAATCGGTTCTTCATTTATTGCGGCACTTACGAGCAGCGTCACCGCCAAAGTCGCACCTGAAACCATACCTATTAACCTTTTATTCATAAGTCTTTTTTAAATGATAATAATTGATTTTTTCTTATTGAATGAATGTAATCCTAAAAAATATCTTACATAATGTAGCTTTACAAAATTACCGTTTTTCCCCATATTCAAGTCTATCGCTCCTTGATTTTTCACTACTTTTACAAAAAAAATCATTATTTTTGTATTTTGAAAAAACATTGATAATCAACTGAAAAAGCATGAACCCTTCGTTGAACATCAAAAATTACCTGCAACTCAACCCGCTGTTACGCATCGCCGTCGTACTGATAGCCGGCATTGCGGCCGGCGAACACCTCCACCTTTCTCTTTCCACGCTTTTATTACTTAGTGGTGCCAATCTTCTGGCAGCCCTATTGTGCCGTGGCAAATGGCAAAGCACGGCTATTCTCACGACAACCATGCTTTTCGGCAGCCTGCTTATCACCTTTTATCACTACCGAACCGACCGCCCATTGCCCACAGGTAGCGTCCATTTCCAAGCTCTTATCGCCAACCAACCTCAGATTCGTGGCAAAATTATACGCTGCGACCTGCTCATTACCGAACTGGAAGACAAACCGCTCCGGCGTCCCATGAAGGTCAGAGCTGCCATCCTGCGCCACGACGAACGTCATGACAGCCAGCTGGCCATGGGCAACGGCCTCATCGTAGAGGCCGAAATCAAACGTCCCGGCACGACGGCCGCCACCCCGCACTTCGATTATCAACGTTGGATGCAGGTGCATGGCTACGAGGGCGAGACGTTTATACCTTATTGGAAATACCATACGGCGGTATTCCCACTGCGCATCAGCCGGCTCGAAAAGGCGAAATTGCGCGCTCTGACGCTACGGGAGCGGCTGGCCAAGCACTTCCGACAATCGCAAATGGGCACCGAAGAGCAGTCACTTCTGCTGGCCATGACCTTAGGCGACAGGTCGATGCTCAGCCAACAGACGCGTGACGATTTTTCAAAAACAGGCTCTTCCCACATCTTAGCACTCTCCGGACTGCACCTTTCCATCCTCTACTTCATGCTGCTGGTCTTCTTTCGTGGCCATTTTGTGGGCAACCTGCTCAGCCTCGTGGCCATTTGGGCCTACGCCATGATGGTAGGCCTGCCGCCGTCGGTGGTTCGTTCGGCCACCATGATCACCATTTACGGTCTCATCGCGCCACTCCACCGCGACAAGATGAGCATGAATACGCTGTCGCTGACGGCCATCATCATGCTCATCATCCATCCTTTGAGCCTGTGGGACGTGAGATTTCAGCTGTCGTTCATGTCCGTAGCGGGCATTTTCATCTACTTCGGCCCCATCAGCCGGCTGCTACGACCCCGTTTCCGACCGCTTCAATGGTTCACAGATCTCATGGCTACGTCGCTGGCCGCACAACTTACAACCGCCCAGCTCGTGCTCTACTACTTCGGACGGATACCCATCTACTTCCTCCTAAGCAATCTTATCGTCATCCCACTGACCACGCTCATCCTTTACGGAGCCGTCAGCGTATTCGCCACCACATTCTTTTCTTTCCTCCACAGCCTGCTGCTGCGACTTGTTGGCAGCATAGCCGCACTCTTGATATTGAGCGTACAAAAAATAGCCACACTCCCCGGCGCGTCGATAGAACATATCTACCTCGGCAGCCGCGGCGTGTGGCTATGCTATTTGCTCATTGCCCTGTCAACGACAGGCGTATGGCTATGGCGTCAACATCGACTTAGTCGTCTACCCCGAACAGAGGATCGTCCGACGTAAGCATTACCGGCTTCTGGTCAAAGTCGCGCAACAACTTCTCGCTCACGTACTTCTTGTTCACCACCAGTCGGAACATATACTCGTTGAACCAGTCATTGGTCATGATGACACAACCCTTATGGCCGCTATCAGCGCCCCAACTGTTTTCCACCATCCATTTTACGGGCTTGCCGGCGCTATCCAAATCTACTGCCGACAACGTCATAGCATGCGTTGATCCACTATCAAATGTTTCAATGCGCTCGGCCTTTGTCATACCGAATGTGGTACCAAAGAGAGTGGCATAATCGTAGTTATCAAGTGTGGAATAGCCCGATTTACGATCAGCTTGCTTACCTACGTCATAACTGCTGTAAAGCTTACGACCATCCTTGAGCGAAGCAATGGCCAGTTTAGCGATTTCTTCCATCGGCAGATTGAGATACTTCCAGTTGTGACCATCATAGACATGGCGATCTAAATCTACTTCATAGGTCTTGTAATAAGGCCGGCGTGGGTCGTTCATCACCATGATGAAACTGCCATTAAGAGGCTGACCGACCGTAACATTATAGAACTCCTTGGGGGTGAAACGGCGTGTTTCGCCCACGGGATTGCCCTTTTTATCACGGAACGTATAGGTAAACTCCTTCACGGGCTCGCCCAATGCCAGACTCAGCATGCGATAGATGGTGCCCAACATTTCGGTTTTGCGCTGAAGGATGGCCGCAGGCTTCTTCTTGACAGCCACCATCTTGCGCAGTTCGAGCCCAAACTCGCGCAACTTCGACGAAACGAGGCGATCCATGCGTGACGTATTGTTGGCCGAATAGCTTTCGGGCATGACGCTCATAGGCACCAAACCATACTTATCAACCAAGTCGGCAACACCGCAGAACGTACCTCCGTCCGATACCGGATGACGGAAAAAGAACTGCACCTGCGGGTCTTCTATGGGTTTGTTAGCGCAGTCGATAACGCCCTGAAGCATGAGATTAGCCTTCTCCAGTTGATCCCAAAAGAAAAGATAGGCATGCGAGAACTCTACGGTCTGCTCGCCCTTGTGGCTCTGCGCGAAGTTACCGCGCAACACGTTCAGGCCGCTGAACATCCAACAGCGTCCCGAACTCTTCTGGTTATGAATGTTTTGAGACGGCGTCATCACCGAAAAATGATCATCAATTCCAACCAAAGCCCTGTTGTTCTTGGCCAAATCGTCAATGGAATTCGACGCGATGGCATTGGCCAATGCCTTTTCGGCTACGGACGAGGGCTGCGCCTGCTGAATCCGTTGCAACATGTCGGTTGAAATACCACCCTTGTTCTGGGCAGAAAGTGTCATGGACATTGCCATGCATAGACTTAAGATTACCGTTTTACGCATTTGTTTTAAGTTTATTAAATGATTTTGCAAAAATACAAAAAATAATACAGATTCTCTATGATGGGCTTAAAATATCATAAGAAGTATGTTTTTATAACCCGCCTGATGACCAACCCCATCTTCAAAGGCTATTTTTCGCAAGCATTTTGTAAAGTTTTATGCTCCCAAAAACGACCTTCCGGACTGACCATTCTAGCAAAGAATTCCATGCTAAATACGCTTTCAAAGTGTCTCAACGCCCTCTTCTGTTTGTAATAGTGGCCCTTTTACATGGTCATAGCTATGCTTTTAGCTCGTCAAAGAGCTGCTTTTACAACACAAAAGGGCAGCTTTTAAGAGGTAAAAGCATATACAATGAGCGGTCAAAAACGCATGATTCGGATGCCCAAAAACGTAATCAGCTGACGCACAGCTACTTGCAAAATCGCATTTCCTTGCGTTATTTCCAACCAAAAAATATTTATTGGGCTACAAGTCGAGTTTTTTAGCACCTTTTGTAAACATTCTTCCGAATCGTTCTGGCTAACTTTCGGAGCCACCATATCCATGCCGTTTCCTTTTTTCCACATATATATGGTTTCTTTGGTGCTTTTTTATTACCTTTGCATCATATAGGCCGCACTCAGTAATAAGACGTAACGCTTGCCCATTGTCGTTTGCCCGTGAAACAGGCAACGCACTATCGGCTCGTAGCACTACATTATGCTTGCGGCTTATTGCATATTAGATAAATGAATACTGATGGATTCCAAGGAATTTAAGCTACTTAACAAGATAGAATATCCATCCGATTTACGGAAACTTACGACTGATCAACTGCCCGAAGTTTGTAAAGAACTTCGTGAAAATATCATTCAGGAGGTCAGTGTGAACCCCGGACACTTCGCGTCTTCGCTGGGAGTAGTCGAACTTACCGTAGCTTTGCACTACGTGTTTGACACCCCTTCCGACCGCATTGTTTGGGACGTGGGCCATCAGGCCTACGGACACAAGATATTGACAGGGCGCCGTGAGCAGTTCGGTACGAACCGCAAATTCCGTGGAATCGCCCCATTCCCCACGCCTACCGAAAGCGAATACGACACGTTTACCTGCGGACATGCCAGCAACTCCATATCGGCGGCGCTCGGAATGGCCGTTGCCGCCGAGCAACAAGCCACTGACGACCCGTCCGCGGCCAACCGCCATGTGGTGGCCGTGATTGGCGATGGCGCCATGAGTGGAGGTTTGGCATTTGAAGGACTCAACAACGTTTCGAGTACGCCTAACAACCTGCTCATTATTCTCAACGACAACGACATGTCGATCGACCGCGCCGTGGGGGGCATGGAGCAATATTTGCTGAACCTCGACACCAATGCCACCTACAACAAGCTGCGCTTCAAGGCCAGCCAATGGCTGAGTAGCAAAGGCTATCTCAACGATGAGCGCCGCAAAGGGCTCATCCGTCTGAACAACGCTTTGAAGAGTGCGCTCAGCCATCAGCAGAATATCTTCGAGGGAATGAATATCCGCTACTTCGGCCCTTTCGATGGTCACGACGTGAACAATGTCGTAAGGCTGCTCAATCAGCTGAAAGACATGAAGGGCCCGAAGCTGCTTCACCTACATACAACCAAAGGAAAGGGCTACAAACCGGCCGAACAACAAGCCACGATATGGCACGCGCCGGGCATGTTCGACCCCGTGACGGGACTGCGCAAGGTACAGAATACCGACAACCTGCCGCCTAAATTCCAGGATGTCTTCGGCCATACGCTGTTGGAACTGGCCCGGCAGAATCCGCGTATCGTAGGTGTAACGCCGGCCATGCCTACAGGATGTTCCATGAGTATTATGATGAAAGAAATACCGGGACGTACTTTTGATGTTGGTATTGCCGAAGGCCACGCCGTCACCTTTTCGGGAGGTATGGCCAAAGACGGCATGATTCCTTTCTGCAACATCTACAGTGCCTTTTCGCAGCGGGCTTATGACAACATCATCCACGACTTGGCGATCCTTCGTTTGCCAGTTGTCATCTGTCTCGACCGGGCCGGTTTGGTGGGTCCCGATGGCCCAACCCACCACGGCATGTTTGATATGGCAGCCCTGCGCCCCATTCCCAACCTCACGATTGCCAGTCCGATGGACGAGCACGAGCTGCGCAAACTGATGTATACGGCACAGTTGCCCGACAAAGGTACGTTCGTGATTCGCTATCCACGTGGCCGTGGGTCGCTCGTCGATTGGAAATGCCCGTTGGAAGAAGTGGAAATCGGCAAGGGGCGAAAGCTACGTGACGGCAGCGACGTGGCCGTACTGACCATCGGCCCGATAGGTGTTGAGGTGGAAAACATCATCGATGAGCTGCAAGAGCACTCCTCACCCAGCATTGCTCACTACGACATGCGCTTCCTGAAGCCACTCGACGAGGACATGTTGCATGAAATCGGCCGGAAATTCAGCCGCGTCATCACCATTGAAGATGGTGTACGGAATGGCGGTATGGGCTCGGCCGTATTGGAATGGATGAACGATCACGACTTCACGCCGAAGATAACGCGTGTAGGTATGCCCGACCGCTTTATTGAACATGGAACTATTGAACAGCAGAAACAGCTCTGCGGTTACGATAAGGACAGTATTAAACAACTCTTAAAATGAAGATTATCATTGCCGGTGCCTATGCCATCGGAACTTATTTGGCCCAACTGCTCTCACGAAGCAATAACGACATCATTCTGATGGACAATAGTAGTGAGCGTTTAGAGCAGATCGGAACCGACCTCGACCTCATGACGCTATGTGCTTCCTGCACCAGTATCGCGGATTTACGTGACGCGGGAGTTGAGAAAAGCGACCTTTTCATTGCCGTTACGCCCGATGAGAGCCGCAATATGACCAGTTGCACACTGGCCAAAGCATTGGGCGCCAAGAAGACAGTAGCCAAAATCGACAACTTCGAATATACACAACCCGAACTGGAAGAGTTCTTTCACACACTCGGTGTCACGTCATTGATTTACCCGGAAATGCTTGCCGCGACAGATATCAACAACGGACTCAAGATGAGTTGGGTCCGTCAGCGGTGGGATGTGCACGGTGGAGCCTTGGTCATGTTAGGTATCAAACTGCGAGAAAGCAGTGAAATTCTCAACGAACCGCTCAGAAACATCAGCGGCCCCAACGACCCTTACCACGTGGTGGCTATCAAACGGGGTGACGAAACCATCATCCCGAACGGTAACGATGAGCTAAAACTCTATGATTTAGCTTATTTCATGACCACGCGCCAATACATTCCCTACATCCGAAAGATTGTGGGCAAGGAGCATTATGTCGACGTGAAGAACGTCATGGTAATGGGTGGCGGTCGTACGGCTGTGCGTGCCGTAAAGACGATGCCTGAATATATGGACGTGAAAATTATAGAAATAGATACCAAACGCTGTGAACATCTCAATGATCTGCTCGATGAGAAGCAAGCCATGGTTATCAATGGCGACGGTCGCGACATCGCGTTACTCACCGAAGAGGGTATCAAAAATACGCAGGCTTTCGTAGCCTTAACGGGCAATGCCGAAACGAATATCCTCGCCTGTCTCACAGCTAAGCGGTTAGGAGTAAGAAAAACCGTGGCCATGGTGGAGAACATGGACTACGTAAGCATGGCCGAGAGCCTTGATATCGGCACAATCATCAATAAGAAAGCCATTGCGGCCAGCCACATCTATCAGATGATGCTCGACGCCAATGTGCATAATGTGCGCTTTCTGATGAGTGCCAATGCCGACGTAGCTGAATTTATACCCTCGGAAGGAGCCAAGGTGACGACCAAACCCGTGAAAGATCTGGGGCTACCGGCCGGCGTTACCCTCGGTGGATTGGTGCGTAATGGCGAAGGTCACTTGATTTCGGGTAACACACAGATTAAAGCGGGCGACTCCGTCATGGTGTTCTGCCACAGCGTCAATATGAAAAAGATAGAAAACTTGTTCAACTGATGATTAATCTGAAAACCATATATCGGGTATTGGGATCATTGTTGATGATCGAAGCACTATTGCTGGCGCTCTGCTGTATCATGGCGTTCTACTACGGCGAAGACGATATGCCGGCGTTCGCCATTACTGTTGTCTTCACCATGATAGCTGGATTCAGCCTCCAGTTGCTCGGACGCAATGCCGATAACAGCATGTCGCGCCGTGACGCTTACCTCGTCGTGACACTTTCGTGGATCATCTTCAGCGTTTTCGGTATGCTGCCCTTTCTTATCAGCGGGTATATCACGAATGTAGCTTCGGCCTTTTTTGAAACCATGTCGGGCTTTACAACCACCGGAGCCACCATCATCGACGACGTAGAAGCGCTCCCTCACGGGCTCTTGTTTTGGCGTTCAACCACACAATGGATAGGCGGACTGGGTATTGTGTTCTTTACGATCGCCATCCTACCATCCTTCGTCGGCGGTTCGGTGCGTGTATTCGGTGCCGAAGCCACCGGTCCGATCAAGACAAGACTGCATCCGCGGCTCTCGACGAACGCCAAATGGATATGGAGTATCTACCTGGTACTGACCATCGCGTGCATATTTTCGTTCTGGGGAGCAGGTATGAGCCTTTTCGATAGCTTGAATTACGCTATGGGAACGACTGCTACCGGCGGTTTTTCACCCCATAACGACAGTATCGAATTTTTCCAATCTCCCCTCATCGAATACTTAGCAACGCTTTTCTGCTTCTTGTCAGGAATCAACTTCACGCTCCTTTACACCTCGGTTATTAAGATGAAGCCACTCGCTTTATGGAAGAACACGGAGTTTAAGTTCTATCTGAGCATGGCCGCAGGGTTCACGCTCTTCATCATGTTCGAACTAATGTGGCACAACAGCTATGATTTGGAAAAAGCTTTTCGGTGTGCCAGCTTTGAAGTTGTATCATTTATGACCACAACAGGGCTTTTCAACGATGACGCCGCTCAATGGCCTCACGTCACTTGGGTAGTACTGGCCGCCTGTATGTTCTTCGGAGGTTGCTCGGGAAGTACCAGTGGAGGATTCAAAAGCATCCGTGGCGTCATGTTGCTGAAGAACATCAAAAATGAATTTACGCAGCTTCTGCATCCCAACGCAGTCCTTTCGATGAAAATTGACGGCAATAACGTGCCGCAACAAAAGCGTGTCACGCTACTGGCATTCCTCACTGTCTACCTGATGATATGCCTTATCTCCTCGTTTTTTCTCATCGCCTCGGGCATAGACAACACAAACGCCATCACCATCATTCTCAGTTGCATCGGTAATGTAGGCCCAACGCTGGGTCTTGAGATAGGTCCTACCATGAGTTGGTCGGAACTTCCTGACTATATTAAATGGTTTTGCTCCATCCTCATGCTCATCGGACGTTTGGAAATATTCTCCGTTCTCGTCATCTTTACGCCCATATTCTGGCAAGAAAGATAGTCGTATCCATTCATGTGTCATCATATCATCCATATAAAACTTATATAAAATGCAACCCATCAAATTTAATCCTTTGCTAAAATCGACCTTATGGGGCGGTAACAAAATCATCCCATTCAAGCATTTGGACAGCAACCAAGAAAACGTTGGCGAGAGCTGGGAAATCTCCGGTGTACCTAATAACGAAACAATAGTCTGCGACGGCCAATTCAAAGGGCAGAAACTCAACAATGTTGTAGCCACGTTGAAGGATAAACTCGTAGGAACGGCCAATTACAAGCGCTTCGGCAACGAGTTTCCATTGCTCATTAAGTTCATCGATGCCCGTCAAGATCTTTCCATTCAGGTGCATCCTACCGACGAGATTGCCAAACAGCAAGGCAAGGAACGCGGCAAGACCGAGATGTGGTATATCATGGATTCTGACGCCGACGCCAAACTCTACAGCGGTCTGAAAATGCAGATTACGCCCGAACAATACAAGGAAATGGTAGAAAACGACACCATCTGCGACGCTTTGGCACAGTATGAGGTGAAAGCAGACGACTGTTTCTTCCTGCCGGCGGGCCGTATCCACGCCATCGGAACAGGCTGTTTCTTAGCCGAAATACAGCAAACAAGCGATGTTACTTACCGCATCTACGACTTCAAACGCAAGGATAAGGACGGCAACTATCGCCAGCTACATACCCAAGAAGCCTCGGAATGTATCAATTACAACGTGGAAAAGGACTACCGCACGGAATATACGCCCAAGAAAAACGAAGGCGTGAATCTTGTCAACTGCCCCTATTTCAATACGGCCGTCTATGATTTGGACGAGCCGATGACGCTCGATTACAGCGAATTGGATAGTTTCGTGATTCTCATTGGCATTAAGGGCGAAGGCACAATCAAAGACAACGAGGGGAACGAAACGTCGCTCAAGGTGGGCGAAACGATTCTGATTCCCGCCACAACACAGTCGTTGAAGGTGGAAGGAACCGTAAAATTCTTAGAAACTTACGTGTAGAATATTCCCCGAAAGAAGAAAACCGAAAAGGAAACCAAACACTATCATACATTAGCCCCGAAGATTCTATGGTCTTCGGGGCTAATTATTTAACCCCCAATCGGCCATCAGAGAAGCATTGAAAAGCTGCAATTACAAATTGGTTGGACAATTACCAAAATATTACCACTGCGTGGTAATGAGATTACCACGCAGTGTGGTAACGACTTTACCGCTATGCGGTAATACGATTACCACGCAGCGGTAATATTTTGGTAATCGCTCAGTACATAGCCTAATTGACCATGAATGATTACTCGTTCTTTGTAAACACACGTTTTAAATGACCGATTTGAGTTAAACGGACAAGGGCTACAAGTCGATGAAGAAAGGCACAAGCCTATCCACCAAAGACACAAAAAAGAACTGATTCAGGCGTTATGATCGGGATAAACGCTACGCAAATCGGCTTTCAACCTGCTAAATACGTCGCTCGCCATGAAACCGACATTCTTTTTAAGCATGGGAACAAGCTCCTCGATGCTGTGATTGTAGCCGGCCAATTCGGTTTTATACTGCGCGACATGAAGTGCTTCGCGCTTGATTTCGCTTTCCCGATCGCGATAAAGACGAAAACAAATCTTCTCCATAAGAGGAGCGACAACCTTATTAAAAAGATGATGGCCTTGGATATAAAGGTAGGTAGTACGAGGCGTAACACCTAATTCTCGCAAACTGTTCTTTACTTCCTGATACGACTCGTGGGCATCGGGATTCTTCTTTTGCAGCTCTATTACCTTGCGACCCACCTTCTTGCGTAACCGCCGGAAAGACTCTTCGTAATTCCACGGATTAATATTACCCAATTCAATAACCTTGTTGAAGTCGGTCATCGTGAAACGGCCGTATGACGTGGAACGATAGTACCAAATGTTCCAAATGAAAAGTGGGTAGATAATCTCGGAAAACTCGGAGAGGAACGACACGAAATCGAATATCATCCGGTCGTTCAACGTGACGGCAACACACACCGTATGGAGCGAAGGCGCGTAGCATTGGAGATTCTCTATGGCATAGGCATAGGTGTGGAACACGTAGGGATTGGACAAAATGAGAGATGACAGCGCGGTGGAGCCTTGAATCAGATAGTCGTAATCCGCGTCGACGCACGCAATCATATCCTTTCCTACTCCATTGAGGATATGAGCCAGCGCTGCTTTCTTGCCCCGCTCCAACCGATTGGCGCGCGAGGGAAGCATAATTTCAAAGTAATGTTCATCGTCTTCGAACGCGGTGAGGATTGTTCGCCAGAAAAAAACATCGCCATAACTCTCCACATAGGCCACAATCTTACGACGGGCCTGTTTGGAGGTCAGCTGGTTGTAGGCCTCAAAATAATGTGAATTGATATGATCTTTCAGATGTTTCATGGCCGAAATCGACATAACTCACTTTACATCTTCGCTCGTAATATCCGTCACTTCTGTCACATGGCCACCCCATCCATTTATAATCACGGCCGGACTATGGGTTGTCATGATGAGCTGAATATTGGGATTAAGTTTCAATATAAGGTCGATGAGCTGCTTTTGCCATTCAAAATGGAGTGACACTTCGGGCTCATCCATAAAGAGAACATAAGGAAGGTTGTCCTCGACAAGTACCGTCAGCAGGATGCAGAGCATTTGTTTTTCGCCGCTCGACAACTGATAAGGCACCAATGTCTCACCTATCTGCGAAAAACGGATTTCATTTTCAGACCGAATAATGGTCTTGCCCGTATCGGCAAACAAACTATCGAGCATGTCCTGAAACAATTTCTTGGGACGCGAAAGCTGCTGCGCACGCTCGGCCGCGTCAGGCTGGCCACTCTGTAGTACCTGAATCATCCGATTACCGATATTGACTTGATAGTCAAGATACTTGCGTTGCAATTGAAAAAGCTGCCAATCGAGTTCCGTAACCAAGCTCATGTCCACCTTGGAGATAGTGTCGGAATTCATCAAAGGCCTGTCGAAAGAACGGATTACATCAAAACGAATCTTCTCACCATCGTCCGGACTGACTTTCAGACGCACGCCTTTGAGCATGAGACTCGTGATTTCGCCACTTCCATGCAACCCTTTCACCACCTTATTGATAATCGTGCTCTTACCTACACCATTGACACCGCTCAGAATATTGACCTTCGGATCAAGATCCCACACAATATGTTTGACACCGCTCCAAAGAGAATCGATCTCAATCTGCTTGATATAGTCTACATATTTCTGCATACCGCTACTCCATTATCTAATAGCAAACTTACATAAAAATATCGACAAAGTGTTTGAAAGCGTTGAAATATGGGTGAAAATAGTTTAAAATCAGCATTTTTCACTACTTTTTACCATGGTTATAACAGGTTATATGCCTCTTCTATATCATTGTATAATCGCACAAAACATGCTATCTTTGCAAATAGCAAACAAGATATGATTGGCCATTTCACGCATACACATGGCAAAGCACTCCTTATTTCACCTTATTATATTATAAATATGAGTAAGATACATCGTAACATCACCGAACTCGTCGGCCATACGCCACTGGTAGAATTGGGCAAATATTCAACTCGTAAAGGACTGACCACGCCACTTGTCGCAAAGGTAGAGTTTTTCAATCCGGGCGGGAGCGTGAAAGACCGCGTAGCTTTGGCCATGATAGAAGACGCCGAACGACAGGGACGCATCAAACCGGGAGCCACGATTATCGAGCCTACGAGTGGCAATACGGGAGTGGGACTGGCACTGGTTGCCGCCATCAAGGGTTACAAATTAATTCTTACCATGCCCGAAACCATGAGCGTGGAACGCCGCAAGCTGGTGAAGGCCTATGGCGCGGAGGTAAAACTGACCGATGGAAAAGCAGGGATGCAGGGTGCTATCAAAGAGGCAGAGGCCTTGCACAAGGCTATTCCCAACTCGTTCATCCCCGATCAGTTTGAGAATCCGGCCAATCCGCAACGCCATTACGAGACAACGGGCGTGGAAATCTGGAACGACACCGATGGGCGGGTAGACGTCTTCGTGACCGGTGTAGGCACAGGAGGCACCATATCGGGTATCGGACGACTGCTGAAAGCACGCAATCCACAGGTGAAAATCGTAGCCGTCGAACCATCGTCATCACCTGTATTGGCAGGTGGTGCAGCCGGTTCGCACAAGATACAGGGCATCGGAGCCGGCTTTATTCCTACGATCTATGCCAAAGACATCGTCGACGAAGTGATTGGCGTGAACAACGAAGATGCCATGCGCACGAGTCGTGAGCTGGCACAGATCGAAGGTTTGCTTGTTGGTATCTCATCGGGAGCCGCCGCATTTGCCGCAACTCAACTGGCCCAACGCCCCGAGAACCGAGACAAAAGAATCGTAGTTCTGCTGCCCGACACTGGTGAACGCTATCTCAGCACAGAACTCTACACATTATAAAGTTGTTGAGTTGAAGGGGTGTAAAGATGAATGATTTCCTGCTTTGCAACTCTACTATCGGCCAACATATTCTTAACTTTTTGCACTTCATCCATTGATGAAGTGCTTTTTCTATCGCTTCTGCGTTTTCATCCATGAATAATGGGTGACAAAGGAGCATTCGGGCCATGAATCAGAGGGCGAAATATCATCGAACGGAATAGAAAGTAAAAAATCAGGACGTATCTTTCCATTGTTCAACCAATAACAAAAAACACACTATTAATGTTTTTCTCATACATATTTATCGCATATTCCAATAAAAAAAGCTAAATTTGCAACATTTTAAAAGAGTATTCAGGCAAAAACTATCAACAACAAATATAAAATGATGAAAAAGAAGAGAGACAACATCGCTATAAGAAAACGATCTTTCTTAGTTATCTTTAGCGTTTTTATGCTTATGTTTTCCTTCCCTGGTAAGGCCAGTTCACAGATTGTGGGAAAACATTTTTCCTTATCTTTCAAAGACAAAAGCGTCGCACATATTCTCGATCTCATAGCCACGAAAGGGGACTATAAGATTAGCTACTCGGACGACGTGAAGAACGATTCGCTCACACTGACGATTTCCTTTGATGACGTGGATCAGCTCGAGGCCGTTCAAAATCTGCTCAAACATACGGCTTTTACGTACAACACTGAAGGAAAAACAATCAATGTATTCAAGATGCAGAACGCCACGCAGGGTAAATACATCTTAAAAGGATTGGTAAAGGACAAGAATGGTGAGCCTATCCCCTTGGCGACGATTCAAATCAAGGGCACATCGAAAGGCGTAACGGCCGACATTGACGGCAATTTCAGCTTGCCTGTGAATGGCGAAAGCGGCAATATCATCGTCTCGAGCATCGGGTATGAAACGAAAACGATAAAGTTCGATGCTACCAAGCCCATGACGATATCTCTGCTGCCATCGGTATACATGGTCGGCGAAGTGTCGGTCATCGCCTATGGTAAGCGAAACACACGGGAGCAGGTGGGCGCAATTTCATCGGTGAAGGTCGAAGATTTACAGAAAACGCCCTCGCCCAGTCTGGAGAATCTCTTGCAAGGACGCATGGCAGGAGTTGACGTTACCAACCTTTCCGGTTCACCCGGTGGCGGTGGTTCACGCATCACCATTCGTGGCTTCAGTTCGCTCAACCAGAAAGGCATAAACGATGGTAGTCCTTTGTTTGTCGTAGATGGTATTCCTGTATCGAGCACAGCCAATGAAACGACAGGCGGAATCAATCCTCTGGCAGGTCTGGACCCATCGAGTATTGAATCAGTACAGGTATTGAAGGATGCCGCATCGGCCTCATTATATGGCTCACGCGCAGGAAACGGTGTCATTCTTATAACAACTAAAAAAGGAAAAGCCGGTAAATCGGAAGTAAGTATCAACGTTTCGCAATCGCTGTCATGGCTGCCGAGTACGCCTCAACAGACGCTCGGAAAGGGAGAAAGAGACATTGCCATGCTGCTGGCGAAGAACCAACGGAGCTCACATTATGACTACATGAACGACCGGCTCATACATCCGAAATCATATAAAGACTCGTATGGCTGGGATATAGCCAACGATGGAGCCTACGACTATCTGTGGCGAAACGGTAATGTGGTTGAAAACGACCGCCTGCCGGCTATCGCCCAAGACTCATTGAATTCCTTTTACAACAATAAGACGAACTGGTGGAAATACGCTTTCCGCGTAGGACGTGTTACAAAAGCCGACGTACAACTCTCGGGAGGTACCGACAACATACGTTATCTGGTCAATGGTGGCGTATACGACGAAACAGGTATCATGATTAGTTCAAACTTCCGCAGATACAGCTTGCTGAGTAATCTCGACTTCAACCTGTCGACAAAGCTGAGTGCGTTTACACGCATCAACCTTGCCTACACAACACAAAAGGCCGGTGCGGACATGGGACGTGCGCAAGGATTGACTTTCGATCCCAAACGTGCCTCTACCCTGCTGCCGGGAAAAGGAAGTATTGCCGAGAAAGCGGCTCTAAAACAATTAAGAGACATTGACAAGAATAACTCAAACTATAATTTACGTTTGAGCCTCGGGCTGAACTACAACATCATCAAAGGCCTGAAGTTTACGTCGATGTTGTCACTCGACCACTACTTTACACGTGTATATATCTTCACGCCCGACTATTTGAAATACGATAAGCTCTCGGAGATACAAGGTTCGAACATCGCGATGACCGGCCTACAGACCGAGAACATCCTGACTTACACACTCAAACTTCCACATGAACACAATCTGGAACTGATGGGAGGTATGACCTATAACTACGATTTGCTGCAGAACCTCAGCGGAACGGCCAAGGGCGGACCGACAAACAATATTAAATATGCGGGAGAAGGTTGGCCGTCGCTCATCAACGATGGTTCGGGAACGGCGAAAGCTGCACAATCGTTCTTGACTAATAAAGAAGAACAGGCACTCATGAGCGTCTTGGGACGTGCGGCTTATAACTATAAGAAGAAATATTTAGCCGAACTTTCCATACGTTCCGACGGCTCAAGTGTTTTCGGAAAAGACGTACGATGGGGAACTTTCCCCTCCGTCGGACTGGGATGGGCATTCAGCGAAGAGCCTTTTATGAAAAGAGCATGGTGGCTGAGCTTTGCGAAGCTGCGTGCGTCATGGGGAAAATCAGGTCAGAAATTCCAAGAACCTTATCTCGCTCTTGGCGTGATGCAGGAGAGTAACCTCTTCAATGGGGCACTCGGACTTATCCCCCATTCCATGGCCAATAAGAAACTCACCTGGGAAGAGAGCGATCAATACGATCTTGGTTTGGACTTACAACTACTCGATTATCGCTTGAAATTCAAAATCGATTATTACTATAAATACTCGAGCAAGCTGCTGATGCAGTCTTATTTGCCCGGCAACGTGTTCCTCGCGACCCACATGTGGGACAACGCATCGGCCATATCCAACGAAGGTATAGAGTTTGAAGTACAGGCCGACCTTATCAGAAGTAAGAAACTTAACTGGTCGATTGGCTTGAACTTATCACACAACCGCAACATGCTACGCAAGACTTATAACGGTGAAGACCTTAACGACAAAGTTCTCGGACGCCCCGTTTACGGCATATACACCTTTAAGGACGAAGGTATCGTACAAAAGGAAGAAGACGTGCCGATGTATTATAGCCAGACGGGAAAGCCCATGCCGCTTTATTTCCAGTCAGCCAATAATCCGCTGCGAGTAGGTGGACGAAAGATAAAAGATCAAAACTACGACGGCGTTATCGACGACAAAGACTTGTATTACGCCGGTAGTACGCTGCCCGCTGTTTACGGTGGTTTGAACAGCCATTTGGAATGGAAAGGCTTTAATGTGGATTTGCTTTTCAGCTATACCATCAGCCGCAAGGTTATGAACATGTACAAGAACAGTGCTTTCACGTTTACAAAAGAGTTTGGCGTCATCATGAACAAGTTCAGAGCAAAAGACTTCTGGACTCCCAACAACAGAAACGCAAAATTCCCATCACTCGAGTTTGCTGACAAAGACTATATCGGACAATTCGACGGAAACGTTGATTCCAACATTGAGAACGTCAGTTTCCTGAGATTAAAGCAGATGGTAATCGGCTACAAGGTTCCCCAAACCTGGTTAAAAGGTTTCTTCATCAAGGATATTAACGTGTATCTAAGCGGCGAAAACCTCTTCCTGCTGTCTAACTACTCGGGCGTAGATCCTGAAGTTATCAATCCCTACACCGGAAAAGATGACGGAACACAATATCCTCTTAGCAGAAAAGTTACATTTGGCATCAATTTAAAGTTTTAAAACAACATGAAAAAGATAATCTATTTATATATCTGTTGTCTTACGCTCACTTCATGCAACCTCGACCTGCTGCCTGAAAACGGCCTGACATACTCGAACTCATTCAATACCGAAAAAGAATTGAATGCGACTACATCTTCCATTTTATACTACATCAACACGACCATTGGCAACAACTACGCTTTTGCCACGGCAGGCGTAAAAGCCGATGAAGTGCTCTTTGCCTCGCAGATGAGAGAATGGAATCCACGAACCGTTATCAACAGCGACTACTCATGGAAAGGATTATACAATACTATTTTCGAGGCAAACCTGCTCATTGACAATATCTATAGAACCAAAGACCTCTCTACAGAACGGTACAACTACCATGTAGGACAGGCCGAATTTGCGCTCGGGCTCTGCTACTTCATCCTTGCACAACGTTACGGAGAAGCGATTATCACGGACAACTCCAGTGATATCAAGGCCTATCCGCTTTCTTCGCAGGAGCAAGTGCTCAACACCGCCATCGAACATGCGAAGAAAGCAATTGCCATCTTGCCGACGTTTGACAAACTGAGAGACATCAACGGCGCGCTTGTCACTCACCGGCAGACTGCATCGAAAGGTACGGCCGCAGCTCTTTTGGCTCATTTGTATGCTTGGAGAGGAAGCGTTACGGAACTATACAATCTCAAAGGAGACGCGCAAAGTGATTACAAGAATGCCATCGAATATGCCACCCAACTGATTAACGGCAGCACGGGCAACTACCAATTGTGCAGCTCACCTGAAGAGTTATGCGCTTACTTGTCCAACAGCAAGTCACCAAACCCTGAGGCTATCTTCAGCTTATTCTTCGACAAGACACGCTCAGACTATGCCTCTTCGCCCAACGAAGTGGCTCGCGACTTCGTGAGTTGGCCCGTCAGAGAAGACCAGACGCTGGCCGATTTGCCCAACAATACGACCTATCAACTTTACAAATCGACCGTAGACGAGCTCTTCCCGGACAAGACCGACGAGCGCTTAAACGCATTCTTCTATCAATATAATGAAGAGCATAAGGTCAATGACATCGACTATGCCATCATGTATAAGTTCAGAACAGCCATCATGGATCCCGACCAATACGCGCCAAGCGGCAAAAGTTACAGAACTATTGATGCGGATTACGTGTACTGGCGACTTGCGGACATTTACCTGTTGCGGGCCGAATGCTACAACAAAATGCAGAATTCAGCCGCTGCCATTGCCGACTTGAACGTCATCAGAGCAAGGGCCGGAGCCAAAAACTACCCCTCCGAATATGATACCGAAGGCCTTAAAAAAGCCATTTATCTTGAAAGAGTCAAAGAATTTATAGGCGAAAATGACGCACGTTACGCAGATATCATCCGCAACAACTACGTCAAGGAAGAACTTCAAGGTAAATTCACGGTATTGACTCGGCAAGAAATTCAAAACGGTGCGTTGTTTCTTCCGCTGCCCAAGGACGCATGGCAAGACAAAGATGGTCATATCATCAACACGCGCCTGCGTCAAAAGCCCTATTGGCAAGCTTACAATTAAAACGTAATTTAAATTCAAACAGTATATGAAAAAGATTCTTTGCACCATTGCGGTAGCCATTATAACCCTTGCTACCACAAGTTGCACAAAATATAATTTCGAAGATACGGGGACGGCAAACGGCAACCACAATACTACGATGTGGGATTATTTCGCCTCAGACTCATACAATTGGGACTCCTTGCGCGTGATGGCGACACGCGCCGATTTGGTTCCGCTCTTCCAAGGCACAAGTTCGTATGGAAAAGACATCACTTTCTTCGGGCCAACAAACCATTCAATACGCCGCTACATCCTCGCCAACGGCTTGAACTGCGTTGCCGACATTCCTGTCGAAGACTGCAAGCGGTTTATCCTGAACGGCGTTATCAACAAACGAATCATGCTTGACGACTTCAAGACCGGCGTCAAGTCTACCGACGTTTCCAACCCCATCGGCACCGGAGGCGAGACCTTCACCATGGCTTCGGGAAAGGAACTGTGGATCTATAGCTTCCGGGAATCCTACGATGGTGTACCGAATGCTGGACCGCTACAGCTCTATCTCGTATCGGGCGAAACCACCAAGACATCGCATGTGGCTTCATCCAACATACAGACACTGACGGGAGTGGTACATTCGCTCGATTATAATTTTAACTTAACAGACTTCTGATGATATGAAAAGTATATATAAATCTATATCCATCCTTTGTTTCGTAGTAGCCGTTTCCCTGCTTTTTGCCGCTTGCAGCAAAATGAAGGTGGGCTATCTGAGGACTACTGGTGCCTCGTTCGCCCCCGATTCACTAAACGTATACAAGAATATTGATCCCGAAAGCGACCAATACAAGCAGAAAACGCCTTGGGTATCTACGCGTATTCAGGGCGTTGCCGGTACGAATCCGCTTAATTATGAACTCGCGAACGTTACATCCGACAACGGAGGCGACACGCAACTGTTTATCAAACTGCATAAAGAAAACCTCATATCAGTGGCAGGCGGCATGATCGTTGTGTCGCAAGACGCCGTTAAGCAACTGCCCAACGGCACCTATCGACTGTCGTTAAGAGTGTTCAACGATGACCATTCTGATCTGTTAAACAATATTTTCAGAGTGATTGTCGCCGATGAAGAAGTGTTTATCGACTAAAGATCTCCAACCATAATATAAAATATACGAAGATGAAAAGATATTTCTGCATGCTTCTGGTTCTCATCTCCCTGATTGCCGGAGCACAAACACAAAAGGCTACGGAAGCTGACAACACGAAAGGAATCGTTTTCTTCAATGGTAATTTCAACGAGGCGCTTGCGCAGGCAAAGAAAGAAAACAAAGTTCTTTTTGTCGATTTCTACGCCGTATGGTGCGTTCCATGCAAGCGAATGGCCAAAACCGTATTCACGCTCGATGAGGTAGGCCGCTATTTCAACCAGCATTTCATCAGCATACAGATTGATGCCGAGAAGCCTGAAAACGTTCAACTCGCTAAGAATTATAAGGTAGAAGCCTATCCAACTGTGGCTTTCATCGCGCCCGATGGCAAGGCCCTCTCCGTGAATGTGGGGGCAATGGACAAGGACGAACTGCTTGGAGCCGCTAAGATAGCCGCAGGCGAAAGCGTCAGTTTCGAACAGTTGTACAGCCAATACAAGGCCGACAACAACAATCTGGAAGTGCAACAAGCATTGCTTCTCAAAGCTCCGTCTTTCTTACAGGCCCAAGAAGGCATGGAAGCCGACAAGTGGGTGACACGTCTGCAAAAGCTTTATCGTAGCTATATTGCATCCAAAGCCCCCACTGCTCTTATCAATGAAAACGATTACCGCATCATTCTGAGCTTGGAAGGCAACGATGACAAGGAACACAAACAATATATCGTCGACCTTATCAACGACCGTCTCGACGACTGGACAAAGGCTGTCGGCAAAGCTCCTGCTTATTATATCGTGGAAGCCAACGACGATTTTGCCGAAGAAATGGCTAAAGATGGCAACGCAAAATACAAGACTTACGTTGAGAACGTCAAGAGCAAGTATGCCAAAGCCTACGCAATCATCGGTCTCACGGCCATCTCGCCTTACGACAAGGCAAAACTCTACAACGACGCACTCTTCAATCTTTACAAGAATAAGGATGTCGACGGCTATGTCAAAGCCATGCAGATCTTTTTTGAAAAGATGGGCAGCAACATACAACCGGCCGACTACGGCAAGGCCGCTCAAAATCTTTACGCCGCAGCCGCAAAGAGCCTGAAAGCCATTCATCACCAGACGGCCGTCAAATGGAACGAGAAAGCACTTGCCAGCGAGGACGCCGTGATGGATCGGGTCAACTATATGGTCATGATTGCCGACTCATATCGCAGCCTGAAAGATTATACCAAGGCACGCCAGTACTACAACCAAGCCTTTGCCGAAACGCTCAGACTGGAAAACATGGAGATGCCTCAGGCCATGCTTCAGAGCGCAATCAAGCATAAGCTGTCGGCTTTAGAACTTCTCGAAAAGTAATTCTTATCTTATGAACACATCCATCACCCTGCATAAAAGCATACGTTCGGTTATGCTTTTATGCTTTTTCTTCCTTTCTCTTTCCGTGTTGCAGGCTCAGACAGAGGGCCTGCGAAAAGGACAACTGCCCAACGGCCTGACCTACTACATCTACAATGACGGTTCAACGCCGGGCGAAGCACAATACTACCTCTACCAGAATGTTGGAGCCGTCCTCGAAAACGATGACGAAGCAGGACTGGCTCATATCCTTGAACACTTAGCTTTCAACACCACCGACAACTTCGCCGATGGTATCATGACATTCCTCCGGCGCCACGGTCTCAACGATTTCGAGGCTTTCACCGGCATTGACGACACACGCTATGCCGTACACAACGTACCGACGAACGACGAAGAACTGAATCGGAAGATGCTTCTCGTGTTGCGAGATTGGTGTCACGGCATTAAGATGCTGCCGAAGGACGTCGAAAAAGAACGCGGTATCGTTCTCGAAGAGTGGCGTCATCGTGCGGGCATAGACCGACGTCTGACCGACGCCATCGCCCCCGTTGTCTACAATCATTCCATTTATTCGCGTCGTAATGTCATCGGTTCGCAGGAGTTTCTGCAGACGTTTAAAGCCGGTGCCGTCAAGGCTTTCTACGACAAGTGGTATCGTCCGAACATGCAGTTTATAGCCATTATCGGCGATGTCGACCTTGGCAAGACTGAAAAGAACATCGCCGCCCTGTTCAAATCGCTACCCAACAAGAAAGCTCCCGAAACAAGTCCGTCGCACCGGACGATTGCCGACAACGCCCAACCGCTATACATGCGCTTCATCGACAAGGAAAACAAGAGTGCTTCATTCGGCCTTTATCAACGCTTTTCGGTAAAGGGTGACGCGCCCGAAGAGGAACGTATCCGCCAGTTTATCTTCACAAGATTCTTCAATTCGCTCATATCCAAGCGCTTCGCCATGCTCAAAAACGCGGACAAGGAGACTTTCATCGCGGCACAGGCAAGCCTTTCGCCTTTAGTGAGAAACTATTACCAGATGGCCTGGGACGTCGTTCCTTACAAAGGCAAGGACATCGAGGCTTTGCGCCAAATGCTGGCCGTGCGCGACAATCTACGCGAAAACGGCTTCTCGAAAGACGAGTTCAATGCCGAAAAGGAAAAGATGTATAAAGGCATGAAGGAGCTTTTGGAGGCCAAGGGACTGGGAACACCCGATAATGTAATGGAACTTCTGAAACAAAACTTCTTATTCGGCATTCCCGTTACCGACTTCCGTTCGCAAATACAACGCAATCTGGAAACGCTTGTCGAGCTCGAAGCAGAGGACGCAAACGCTTGGTTGCGTGCCGGTTTGGACAATCGCAATCTGGCTTTTGTCACTTATTCCAAATCGGAACAAGAGATGAACATCTCTGAAAGCGACTTCATGGCAGCCCTGAAAGACGGATACAAACAGGCTGACGCTGGCATGACAAGCAGCACCCCCATCACTTCGCTCATTGATTTCAAGATTATTCCGGGCAAAATCACGGCCGAAAAGCAACTGAAGACGCTGAACGCCAAGGAATGGACGCTCGCCAACGGCGCAAAGGTTATCTACAAATACCTGCCCGAAGCCAAACAACAGATTTTCTTCGCAGGCTCATCAGAAGGCGGTCGGTCGGTCGTTTCCCCCGAGAATATTGCCGATTACACGGCCATGCGCTCCTTGCTCATGCAGTCGGGCGTACACAATTACAACCGAAACCAACTGGCCCAATGGCTGCAAGGCAAAGATTTAGACCTCTCGCTATCGCTCGAAGACTACAGCGACGGCATAGGCGGAAACGCATCTACGGACAATATGGACGATTTCTTTGCCTATATGTATCTCGTTCTGTCGCGTCAGAACTTCTCGAAAAGCGTCTTTGACAAATATGTCCAGCGCAGCAAATACCTATACGAGAACAGAGCTTCAACGGGTATGGATGCCGTACAGGATTCCATCAGACAACTTTTGTTCCCCACCAGTCAGGCCAACCCGTTGCAGAACGACGCGTTCTTCAATTCCATAAGATACGAAGGACTGACCCAACAATTCAACGAACACTTCGGCAACGCGGGCCGTTTCACCTTCTGTCTGGTCGGTGACGTCGACGAAGCAAAGGCCAAAGAACTCGTCACCCGATACATCGGCTCGTTAAACGGTCAGGCAAACACGGCACGTCTGAAAGCTAAACCCATCGACTTTGCCTCAACGGAAAAGGTTATCAAGCGTACTTTTGAAACAGATATAGAGGGCGATATGGCCGAAATAGAAATCTCATACGCCAACCATGTCGAACTAACCGACAAGGAACAAGCCGCTTTCGAGGTGACGCGCGCTATCCTTGAGCGCCGCTATTTCGACATTTTGAGAGAGAAAGAACACCTAACCTACACGGTGGGCGTTCAGACAAGCTATTCGGCTCGGCCTACCGTCAGCGACAACATCAACATCCACCTGTCCACTTCGCGTGACAACGCAGACAAGGTTGTGGCATACGTATACGCCATTCTGAACGACATCAAGGCCGGTCGCTTTACTTCCGACGAATTTAAGGCAGCCATGATACCGCTGGCCGTTGACGAGGAAACGCCGCAGGAATCGCTGCGACAAGACAATCCTTCACTCTGGATGGGACTATTGAACATCTATGCGGAAACCGGACAGCAACTTACGGCAGAGGAAAGTGCCGCCGTCGAGCCGGTCTTCAAGACACTCGTACCCGCCGACATTACGGCCGTAGCCCAGAAAGTAATCGATACGGCAAAACTAAGGGAAATCATTGTCAAGCCCAAAACAAGCAACGGCAAACGCACTTTCGAATAGAAAGAGAACCTTTATTATCTTATATAAAAGTCACGGATGATCGTCGAAAACGCCATCCGTGACTTTTGATTTTTCCACTCTATATCTTCGCTTTTCTAAAAGCAGCCCTTTTAGCTTGTAAAAGCTATCCTTTTAGGAGGTAAAAGCAGCCCTTTTAGGAGGTAAAAGCAGCCCTTTTACAAAATAGTTTTTCCATGGTCGGTTTGCCCTTTACCCCAAACGGCTTCTCCGCCACATCATAAACAACCCCGACTTACACGTCTTGCAAGCCGGGGTTGAATGTGTATATCCAAAAAACAAAATACTTATGCCACCCAAAGGAAGGTACGGATAACCCAATAACTCACGATACCGGCCAAGTAACCGACGAAAGCTATCCAAGTAATATGCTTCATATACCATCCGAAAGTAATCTTTTCGAGTCCCATAACAACAACGCCGGCGGCACTGCCGATTATCAACATGCTGCCACCAACGCCGGCACAGTAGGCCAGAAGCTGCCAGAAAATGCCGTCAATAGCCATATCGCCCGTTGGCGTTACAGGGTACATACCCATACAACCGGCCACCAACGGCACGTTGTCTACAATACTTGAGAGTACGCCGATAATCCCCGTAACGGCATAATGATTACCATCGAACGCTACGTTGAGCGACTGTCCCAACTGCGTCAGTACCCCAATAGTTTCCAAACAAGCCACAGCCATCAGGATTCCAAGGAAGAACAAGATGGTACTCATGTCGATACGACGCAGCAAATTGGTAACACGCTTCATCGTTCCTTCGCTGTCTTTCCCGAGATTCAGGTCACGATAGAACACTTCGGTAGCCGTCCAAAGAATGCCAAGCACCAAAAGAATGCCTACAAACGGCGGCAAATGGGTAATACTTTTGAAAATAGGAACGAAGACGAGGCCACCAACACCCAGCAAAAAGATAATTTTGCACTGACGATCATTGAAATCCAACGTCTCGGAATCGGCATTATGACTACTTTCTGAGGCCAATACCAATTCGCCTTTCAACATGTATTGCATAATAAAAGCCGGTATAACCATCGACACGATTGAAGGTATGAACACTTCCTCGATTACGCCCGCAGCCGTAATCACGCCCTTGTTCCACAGCATGATGGTAGTAACGTCGCCTATCGGTGAGAAAGCGCCGCCCGAATTGGCCGCAATGATAACAAGCGAAGCATAGATGATGCGGTCTTTATGGTCTTGAACGAGCTTTCGGAGAATCATAATCATTACGATACTGGTCGTCAGGTTATCCAGAATAGCGGACAAAATGAAGGTCATAAAGGCGATGCGCCACAGCAAAGTACGCTTGTTTTTCGTCTTCATCACTTTGCGAACAAAGTTGAAACCGCCGTTCTGGTCTACGATTTCCACAATAGTCATGGCACCCATAAGGAAGAACAGCGTGGTACTGGTGCTGCCTAAATGCTTCTCTATGACATCACTCACGGTCTGAGCCACTTGGTCTCCCAAAGCGGAAGAGATGTAACTGCCCGGATCCAGCATGAATAAAGTCCAGCAAAAAACAAACATCAGCAGGGCTACCGCAGCCTTGTTTACCTTTGTCACACTCTCTAAAGCAATGAAAAGATAACCAATTACAAACACTGTAATAATAGCAATTGTTAACGAACTCATTACTACTTTTTGATTAGATTATTATAAATATTTTATTTAAAACACAATGATTTGCAAAGATAAGCCATTTTTTAAAATAACAAAATAAATTCTTTGATAATTCATCGCTTTCCGTTATCTTTGCAACTATGAATTCTTTAGAAGCGAACGACATCAAACTCCAAGAGAACATCATCATTGCGGACGCTGAATATATCGATAATGTGGCCTTCGACCTCATCGTTAACTTTGAACGAATGTTGGGACGAAAGATTCCGAAGGCAGATATGGCGCAATGGGCAATCAACATTGGACTCGACGGAGGCATGAAACCGGGGCGACAAACGACCGGTGTCATTCTTATTCACGACAAGAATACAGAGCAACTCAACAACTTTCTTCCTTCCGATTTACAAGCGGAACTCAACAACCAAGCGTTCTATGACGAATCGTTTGGTGAGTTTACGTTTACGGCTTATCCCACGGAAGCGATGGTAACCAAGCAAGATTTCTTGACCGACATGGCCCAAACGATTTGCAACCACAAAGACGTGAAGCGCGTCATGCTGATTCCCAACGCGGAGAACGAACAGGCTTTAGACCATCTCAGACGCATGCTGAAAGACGTAGACGACGATAAGCACGTCACGCTCTTTACCATGCAGCCCACTTTAGGCGGTCGTTTCCGACAGGAATTATTGGGCTATTCGCTCACGAACGCCATGGGTGTAAAAGCCGATGAGTTCAGAGATTAACCATGATTCCACTGCTTCTAACGAAATTTTCCACGATTTTTATCAACAATTTCCCACATACCAATTCATTTAAACCAAGAACAAAGCATGAGCAAAGTATTAATGATTGGCGCCGGCGGCGTAGCCACGGTCGCTGCTTTCAAGATTGTTCAGAATGCAGACGTATTCACCGAGTTTATGATTGCGTCACGCCGCAAGGCCAAATGTGACCAACTTGTAAAGTCAATTCACGATAAAGGCTATAACTACGACATCAAAACGGCACAGGTTGACGCTGATGACGTAGAGCAACTGAAGGCTCTTTTCAATGACTTCAAGCCCGAGTTGGTGATTAATTTGGCCCTTCCCTATCAGGACTTGACCATCATGGACGCCTGTCTGGCATGCGGATGCAATTATCTGGACACAGCAAACTATGAGCCTAAGGATGAAGCACACTTCGAATACAGCTGGCAGTGGGCTTACAAAGAGAAGTTCGAGCAGGCCGGTTTGACAGCTATTCTCGGCTGCGGCTTTGATCCGGGCGTGTCGCAGGCCTACACCGCATACGCCGCCAAGCATCATTTTGACGAGATTCATTATCTCGACATCGTCGACTGCAACGCGGGCAACCATCATAAGGCCTTTGCCACCAACTTCAATCCTGAGATAAACATTCGCGAAATCACGCAAAAGGGACTTTATTATGAAGACGGCAAATGGCTTGAAACGGAGCCGCTGGCCGTTCACAAGACCCTTAGTTACCCCAATATTGGCGGTCGTGAGAGCTATTTGATGCACCATGAGGAGCTGGAAAGCCTCGTTAAGAACTTCCCAACCATCAAACGGGCTCGCTTCTGGATGACTTTCGGACAGCAATACCTCACTTACTTAGACTGCATAGAGAACCTCGGCATGAGCCGTATCGACGAAATCGAGTATGAAGCACCGCTCGCCGACCATCCGGAGCAGAAGGTAAAGGTGAAGATTGTGCCGCTGCAGTTCCTGAAGGCTGTATTACCCAACCCACAAGACCTTGGCGAGAACTACGACGGAGAGACCAGTATCGGTTGCCGCATCCGTGGTTTGAAAGACGGAAAGGAACACACCTATTATATATATAACAACTGCAAGCATCAGGATGCCTACAATGAGACAGGCATGCAGGGCGTCAGTTACACCACCGGTGTTCCGGCAATGGCCGGCGCAATGTTGTTCCTCAAGGGCCTCTGGCGCAAACCCGGAGTATGGAATGTCGAGGACTTCGATCCGGATCCATTCCTGCAGGTATTGAACGAACAAGGTTTGCCTTGGCATGAAGTCTTCGACGGCGACCTCGAATTATAATTTTATCCCGTATTTACTAACAAATACTGATGCGACTCCATGAAATCATCAGGCCCGCTTGCCCCAAACGAGCGGTTGGAGCATAACACATGGCAAAAGAAGAAAACAACGTTCAGAGCGAAAAGCTCAAGGCCCTGCAGATGGCCATGTCGAAAATAGAAAAGGATTTCGGCAAGGGTTCCATCATGCGCATGGGCGATGAACATATCGAAAATGTAGAAATCATCCCGACAGGCAGCATTGGTCTCGACGCGGCGTTAGGCGTTGGCGGCTATCCGCGGGGACGCGTCATTGAGATTTATGGTCCGGAGAGCTCCGGTAAGACAACGCTCGCCATCCACGCCATAGCCGAAGCCCAGAAAGCGGGCGGAATTGCGGCCTTCATCGATGCCGAACATGCCTTCGACCGCTTCTATGCGGCCAAGCTGGGTGTCGACGTTGACAACCTCTGGATTAGCCAACCCGACAACGGCGAACAGGCTTTGCAGATCGCAGACCAGCTGATTAGCTCAAGTGCCATCGACATTCTGGTCATCGACTCCGTAGCAGCCCTGACCCCGAAAGCCGAAATCGAAGGCGACATGGGCGACAATCGTGTCGGTCTTCAGGCCCGTCTGATGAGTCAGGCACTACGCAAACTCACCGCCACCATTGCCAAAACCAACACCACCTGCATCTTTATCAACCAGTTACGCGAGAAGATTGGCGTCATGTTTGGCAACCCCGAGACCACAACCGGTGGTAACGCGCTGAAGTTCTACGCCAGTGTGCGCCTCGACATCCGCCGTGTCACCAGCATTAAGGACGGCGATCAGGTCATCGGTAATCAGGTTCGCGTGAAAGTTGTCAAGAATAAAGTGGCACCACCGTTCCGCAAAGCCGAGTTTGAAATCACCTTTGGCGAAGGTATCAGCAAGATTGGCGAGCTCGTAGACTTAGGCGTTGAATACGGCATTGTACAGAAGAGCGGTAGCTGGTTCAGCTATAACGGCAGCAAACTGGCACAAGGTCGTGACGCAACAAAGAACCTATTGCGCGATAATCCCGAACTTTGCGAAGAATTGGAAGGCCTCATCAAGAAAGCCATTGCCGACAAACTGGCGCTATAAAGCGAGTTTTTATATTTAAAGAAAAGCCTGACAATCTGATCGGTTATCAGGCTTTTTTGTATTCAAACCATATCTCTTATTAAAAAAATCCTTACAAATAAGGATTGTTTGAAGCTTTTTTCTTCTTACTTTTGTATCATTATTCTGAATGATTGGGATTTTCCCGATTTACAATAGCAAACCATACGAAATTAATATGAATAAAAAGAAAGTGCTGGCGGTGGCTTTAGCGTTAGTCGCAACGACACCCTCTTTAGCCGAGGAAGCCATAGACGATTCCTCGAAAGTACGCGAGATCGATGAAGTGATAGTCATTTCACAACCCAAGGAACAGTTCCTCCTTCGTCACCAACCACTCAGCAGCAATGTCTACGCAGCCGGACAGATGATGAATCTTGACATTCGTGACCTCCGCGAGCTATCCTCTTTTGTCCCCAACTTTGCCATGCCCAACTACGGTTCGCGCTATACCTCTTCGATGTATATACGTGGTATAGGCTCGCGCATCAACTCACCGGCTGTCGGTATCTATGTAGACGGCGCGCCACTCATCAACAAGAGTTCCTTCAACTACCACCATTTCGACGTGACACGCGTCGACGTGCTGCGTGGTCCGCAGGGTACGCTCTACGGAATGAACACCGAGGGCGGACTGGTTCGCATCTATACCAAAGACCCCATGAACTATCAAGGCACGGACATCAAACTGGGAATGGGTTCACACGGCTACCAACTCCTTGAAGCTTCTACCTACCGGAAACTCAATAGTAAGTCCGCGCTGATGCTGGGAGGCTTCTACAGTGGGCAAAACGGTTTCTTCAGAAACGAGTTCAATGGACAGCGGGCCGACAAATATAGAGAAGGCGGTGGCAAAATGCGCTTCGTATGGCGCCCCGACACACAATGGAACATCAGCTTAGGTGCCCATTATGAATACACCGACCAAAACGGTTTTCCTTACGGAAAAATGGATTTGGAGCACAATACCACAGCCAATCCCTCGACAAATAACCAAGCCAAGTATCGACGAAACCTTGTCAACAGCGCGCTTTGCGTGAATTTCAAGGGCAATTGCTTTGATTTCAATTCTACCACGAGCTACCAATATCTGAAAGATTTCATGCGAATGGACATCGACTACATGTCGACCGATTTCCTGCTCATGGAAGAAAGACAGCTGCAGAACGCCTTTACGCAGGAGCTGGTGATGAAAAGCAATCGCAATCGCTTCTGGCAATGGACACAAGGGGGCTTCTTCTCGGCCGAATGGCTCAAGACTAACGCGCCCGTCTACTTCGGTTCGGACATGAATAAGTTCATGAGTGGCACCATCCGTAACGCCATGTACAACGCCATGGTCCGCTCTATGAGCGCCCGCTTCATGCGCCCCGGCGTCACGGCCGAACAAGCACAGCAGCAGGCCAAGGACATGATTGAACGCCAAGGAGGCGTCAATTTGGACATCAATTTAGGCACGGTACCGGGTATTTTCCGCACGCCTTCTTACAATTTAGGCCTCTTTCACGAGTCGAGTCTGAACCTTACCGAACGCTTCAAGGTCACGCTCGGTCTGCGCTACGACTACAGCCACCTGTCAATAGACTATCTGACAAGTGCCAAAATGACTTCCTTGGCCAACATCATGGGCCGAAAGGCTACCTCGAGCGTCATGTCGACCCTGCAGAACAAGGCCCATAACAGCTTCAACCAGCTACTTCCCAAAGTAGGTATGAGCCTTGACATCGACCGCATAGGCAGCAATATCTACGCCGTTGTGAGCAAAGGCTACCGGGCGGGCGGCTATAACATCCAGATGTTCTCGGATATTCTCTCTACGGAACTACAAAAGAACAGCTCACAACGTGGCGACTACACCGTAGACCACGACGCCAAGGCCTACAAAGACATTGAGAACACCATCTCCTACACCCCCGAAACCAGCTGGAACTATGAGGTGGGCACCCATCTGAACCTCTTCGACCACAAGCTGCAGCTCGATCTGGCCGCCTTCTACATGCAGGTACGCAATCAGCAGATATCCGTCATGGCAGGCAATTACGGCTTTGGGCGCATGATGACTAATGCCGGCAGGAGTAGCAGCAGCGGCATCGAGGCCAGCCTACGCGGCCAAGCCTTCAATAACAGCCTGTCATGGATGATGAACTACGGCTTTACGCATGCCGTATTCAAGGAATATGTCGACAGCGTGAGCACCAACGGCAACATGAAAGCGATTGACTACAAGGACAAGAAGGTGCCTTTCATCCCGGCACATACATTCTCAGCCTCGGCCGACTACCGTATCCCCTGCCACGGCATGCTCAAAGCAATCGTTATTGGTGCCAACGTCAACGCACAGGGGAAGACCTATTGGGACGAGGCCAACACCTACAGCCAGGCCTTTTACGCCTTGGCGGGCGCGCACGCGACGGCTGATTTCGGACGAATTACGGTCGACTTCTGGGGCCGAAACCTCACCAACACAAAGTACAACACCTTTGCCATGGGCAGTCTTGCCACGGGCAAGATGTATTACTTCGGCCAACGGGGTAACCCATTCCAATGTGGAATCGACCTGAAAGTTCATCTTTAACTGACGAGTTGATCGTTTTATTGTCGCAGCTTATCGCACAATAAAACGATCAACTTATTTAACAAAAGCCCTTAAAAAAGTGGCATTATTTTGAAATAAAAATACTTTGGCCGGAAATACGCGATTTTTGAGCCACTTCGCGAAGTAGCTGATAATCAGCCGGTTTCGCAAAACAAGACTAAAATCGACTGCAAAATACCACCCAATAGCTATGCTTTTCGGGTGCTTTTGCGGTCTTTTTCGTTCTAAAAGCATAGCTTTTGCATGGTAAAAGCAGCCCTTTCGGCACTCAAAAGCATAGCTTTTAGCTCCTCAAAGCTACGCTTTTACCCACGAAAGGGGCCTAATGGCCATCCCAAAGGGCTGTTTTCGGGCAGTCATAACGCTAGATGAGCGATTTCAGAAGGCTGTTTTGGAAGCAAAAAAACTTTACAAATTAACGAACAAACACAAGCTGCCGCAACGAAATAATTAAAAAAGCAAAAATCCATCGACACATCACGGCAAAAGGCAAAAGCTTTGGATTTATTTTATTACTTTTGCAGTTGAAAACTATTATTCATTAATATATGGACGATTATCACGCGGAAACGTTTTATTTCTTGTGTGAGGATTAGCACGGTATGCGACTAATCCCCACTATTAACCCCATCATGGAGATTAGCTATAATGAGAACATACTGGAACATTAATGAAAAAGTGAGCCTGCTAAAAGAGTGGCAGCCCAACTGTTGGATTCAAGTGACCTGTCCAACAGACGAAGACCAAGAATTTCTGGAGAAGACATTTCAGATTCCCGATTACTTTATGAGCGACATTAGCGATACCGATGAGCGTGCCCGTTACGAGTACGACGACGGTTGGATGCTCATTATTCTCCGTATTCCATACGTCAAGGAAATCCGTTCGCGCACGCCCTACACCACCGTACCGCTGGGTATCATTCACAAACGCGACGTGACCATCACCGTTTGCTACTATGAAACCAACATGATGCTCGACTTCGTGAGTTTCCAACAGAAGCGCGGCGCGGGCTTTACCGACTATGTAGACCTCATCTTCCGCCTCTTTCTGTCATCAGCCGTATGGTATCTGAAACGTCTGAAGCAAATCAACACGCTCATAGAGAAGGCTAAGCACAATCTGGATCAAGGCGTCAACAACGAGAGCCTCATCGGATTGAGTCGCCTGCAGGACTCTCTTACCTACTTCATCACCTCTATCCGTGGCAATGAAACCCTGCTACAGAAACTGAAATTCAAACTTCAGATAGACGAACTCGACGCTGACCTCATCGAAGATGTCAACATCGAGATGACCCAGGCACGAGAAACGACCAATATCTACTCCGACATTCTGGAGTCGACGATGGACACCTATTCCAGCATTATCAACAACAACATGAACACCGTGATGCGTACGCTCACTTCGGTCAGCATCATCATGATGTTTCCGACGCTCATCGCCAGCCTCTTTGGTATGAACCTCGTCAATGGTATGGAAACCAGTAAATTTGGATTTACCATCGCCATCATCATATCCGTAGTGGTCAGCGGTCTGAGTTGGTTCATTTTGCGCCATAAGCGGTTGCTCTAAGACGGTCCGGAAGGCCGCTAATCAGTTGGATAATTGGTTGCGATTTTTCGCATCCATCGCTTTTTGCGTCCGGTCGCATCAAGCCGTCACAAGTCCCTACTTACCAATGACTTCCTAAAGTTTAATAAAAACAAAAAAAATCAGGCTTATATTAGGTATTTACAATTATTTTATATAAGTTTGCAATCTATAAATAATTAGGTGATTCTTAAAAGAATCATGGCATAACCGAATCATAAACTTAAATTGGTTAAATGATGGACTCTCAAGAAAAAGCCCTGAATCAGGGAACCCCAGAGGAGAATGTAGTATCAGAAAGCACTGAGAAAGAAGTTGAAGAAACACTTTCGCAAAAAGTCTACAAATCAAAATCAGAGATTATCGACCGCTTGAAGGAAATTGTAAGTGGCGACGAAAATCCGGAAAAAGACGAGATTGACTACCTGAAAACGGCATTCTACAAAATTCATATTGCCGAACGCGAGGCCAAACAGAAGGAATATCTGGAGGCCGGAGGCGATCCCGAACAGTACGTGGTGACTCCCGACGAACAGGAAGAAGTGTTCAAGGCCGAGATGAGTCTCATCAAAGAAAAACGCCAGAAGTACTTCCTCCAGCAAGAAGAGGAAAAGCAGGAGAATCTAAAGAAGAAACTTGAGATTATCGAAGCGATAAAATCAATGGCTACTTCGCCCGAAGAGGCCAACAAATCATACCCAAAATTCAAGGAACTGCAGCAGCAGTGGAAAGAAATCAAAGCCGTACCGGCCGACAAGGCCAATGAGCTTTGGCGCAACTATCAGCTCTATGTAGAACAATTCTACGACCTACTGAAGCTCAATATCGAAGCGCGCGAATACGATTTCAAGAAAAATCTGGATCTTAAAACCGCACTTTGCGAAGCTGCTGAAAGGCTCGACCAAGAGTCAGATGTCATCAGTGCGTTCCATCAACTACAAGAACTGCATCAGCAATATCGTGAAATCGGCCCTGTGGCGAAAGACTTGCGCGAACAGATTTGGGGCCGTTTCAAGGCTGCATCTACCATTATCAATAAGAAACACCAGCAACATTTTGAACAATTACGTGCACAGGAAGAAGAAAATCTGACACGCAAGATGGCTCTCTGCGAGCAAGCGGAAGCCATTGTTGGCGAAGATAACAAAAGCTCAGCTGACTGGGAAAAGCATACCAAGTCCATTATCGCCATTCAGGCAGAGTGGAAAACCATCGGATTTGCGCCCCAGAAGATGAACGTAAAGATATTTGAGCGCTTCCGTGCAGCCTGCGACAGCTTCTTCAGTAAGAAGGCCCAATACTTCAAACAGCTCAAAGAATCGTTTGCGGAGAATGCCCGCAAGAAAGAAATATTGGTAGAGAAAGCTCGTGCTTTACAAGACAGCACAGAATGGAAGTCTACCAGTGATAAACTCATCGCGCTGCAAAAAGAGTGGAAAACCATTGGTGTAGTTCCCAAGAAGCAGGGTGATCAGTTGTGGAACGATTTCCTTGCGGCTTGCAATAAATTCTTCGAGGCTCGCAATGCGGCCAATGCCGGCACTCGCAATCAAGAACATGACAACCTCGAAAAGAAACGGGACATCATCGGCAAGCTCAAAGCACTGCTGGAAGAAAAGCCAGAAGACTTACAAGAAAAGGTGCAAACACTTGTCGAAACCTACAATCAAGTGGGTCATGTGCCTTATCGGGAAAAAGACAAACTCTATAAGGAATATCACGAAGTGCTCAACAAACTCTATAAAGATCTGAACGTCACCATTGCTCAAAAGCGTCTTGACAACTTCAAGAATAATCTGAAGAGTTTTGCCAAGCGTGGTGAGGACGCCCTCGATAATGAGCGCGGACGACTGATGCGTCGCTATGAAAGCCTGAAACAGGAAATCACCACTTATGAAAATAACTTAGGATTCCTCAACGCTTCCAGCAAAAAGGGTAACAGTCTGATTGACGAAATGAACCGAAAGGTGCAGAAACTCAAGGACGACATGGAGCTCGTGAAGCAGAAAATTAAGGCTATCGACGCTGAGAACCAGAACTAAGACGAATATTCTCTACCTTCCCGTCATAGTAGACACGCATCGTAGAGATTCATCATAAAGGGGCTTATCCGCAATGGATAAGCCCCTTTACTCATTTCTCAAAGTGCTGATAGTCTTTCACGCTTCTCCAGCTGCCTCCCCACTTGAATCCGTACTTATGAAACAGCTTGTAGGCCGGGTCGGCTGTCGTAATTTTATAGGGAAAATTCAGCGTGCGGTCACAATATTTGCGTGCCGTTGCCGGCTGCACAACCTCCTTTCCATCTTTCAACTGTCGGTAATAAGGATTGTAGAAAGGATTCAAATCGACGGCCATTCCTCGGGCATGAGCCGACAGTTTAGCATGTCCTTTCACCTTTCTATAACAAAAACAGCTACTGTTATTGGCTCGCATCGCCCGCTCATCATCAGCTTCGTAATCATCGATGAGCCGCATCCGTTCGATAGGATAACACTGTTCATACAACTGTTTGAAGATAGCCAACAGGTCGTTGGCTATCGCTACATTGCAAACAAGCTCACCTACGTGAGTCTTTCCGTCAAAACCATAATGCCAAAGGCGCAAATAGCGCAAGTCTGAACGCTTCACGGAACATCCCTCCGGATAAGAACGGCCTTGCATCCGGGCAAACACCGTGTCGGGAATAGGCATCGACAGAAAGGCATCTGTGCCTTTCTTACTTTCTTTTTTCTTATCTTGGGCACCGAGCGACAGCACAAAGGCCATGACCAAGCCACAGATTACAACGAGTTTCTTCATGTCTTTACAAAGTTAAACATTAAATACCGATTCCTTTCAAAAACACGTAAAGAATCCTTTTTATGTTTTTTTTATACACACAAGAAGCAAGATTTCTGCAAAAATACATTTATAGCTGTAGGGGATTGTCGAAAAACGACGTCTTTATTTAAGAATATATATGAAAGTAATGAATACAATCACTCACTCAAACTTCCCAAACTTACTCTTTGACAGTTTACAACAACACCAACAGAATAATGCGTTCTGCATTCAAGACACCTATTTTACATACCAAGAATTAGCCAACAAAGTAGCTGCTATCCGTCAGCCACTCCAACACATCAACGATTTATACATCGGATTGGTAACCAATGACGATCTGGCTACATACGCAGCAATTCTTGCTATCTGGATGGAAGGCAAATGCTACGTGCCACTCCACCCGCTCCAACCTATAGCCCGATGTGCTAATATCATCGAACAGGTGGGCATCAAGGTCGTTCTCGACTCAAGCGAAACCACACGTTACGTCAATCAATACGTTATCAATACGGGAGATGCGCTCCCTTTAGCTTCAAATCTTCATACACAGACAGAATTCAATTGCCACACACCGGCCTACATTCTATTCACATCGGGTAGCACCGGAATGCCCAAAGGCGTTCCCGTAACCTACGGCAACGTGAGTGCGTTCATCCAATCGGTCGAAGCCTTGGGGATTCGTCACCGGGCCGACGACCGTTGTCTTCAGATGTTCGACCTCACCTTCGACCTGTCCGTAGGCTGCTATCTGCTCCCCCTCTTGGCCGGTGCCTGCATCTATACGATGCCCTCGGGCTGTATCAAATGGAAAGAGGCGTTCCGCCTACTTGATGAGTACGCGCTGACAATCACCTTCATGGTGCCTTCTGTCATCCATTATCTGCGGCCTTACCTGCAAGAGATTGAGGCACCGCAGTTGCGCTATTCGCTGTTTGCCGGCGAAGCCCTGACGGCCGACGATACGCTTCCGTGGCAACAGGCCGTGCCTCAGGCAGAAGTCTGGAATGTGTACGGCCCCACCGAAAACACGATTTATTGCACGGCCTACCGCCTTCCTCAACAGCAGGTGAAACAGATCAACAACACCATCAGCATAGGCCGAACGATGAAATGGTCGGAAACGATGATCGTAGACGAGGCCCGGCAGCCCGTAGCCGACGGCATTATCGGTGAACTATGCTTGTCGGGCGAACAGCTGACACCCGGCTATTGGCAGGACAACGAAAAGAACCAAGCCGCTTTCTTCTACCACGAAGGGCGTCGGTGGTACCTCACCGGCGACCTCTGTATGGTCGTTCCGGATGGTGACATCATGTATCTCGGCCGCAAGGATTCGCAGGTCAAGATTCAAGGCTACCGCGTTGAGTTGAGTGAGATTGAAAGTGTGGCTCGCCGTTATTACAACCGGCAAACGGCTGTTGTGGCCGTAGTAACCGGTCAGCAAGGACAAGAAACCATCAGTATGGCCATCGAGCGAGAGGACGACAATAGCGGTTCGGAGCTGGAAACGTATCTGAAGACTTATCTGCCGTCTTATATGATTCCTTCCAAGATTGTCTTCATACCGACATTTCCGCAAAATTTGAGCAATAAGATTGACCGTAAGAAAATTAAAGAACTTATCAAATAAAATACAACAATGGAAAGAAAAGAAATATTAACAGCCCTGAATGGTATTTTCTCTGTCGTTTTGAACAAGGAAAACCTGCAACTCGATGAATCCATGTCGACCGACGACATCGACAACTGGGACTCGCTTACCAACATGACGATCATCAGTGAAATCGAACGGCTGTGGGGAGTTCATTTTAAACTGCGCGACATTATCCGCATGAAGAATATCGGTGATATGATGGATACGATTCTTGCTAAAAGCCAACAGTAATACACTCCGCTCAGTTTACACACTCACATGGAATTTTTATCAATCCCGTTTGTGGTGATGATGTTCATCACATTCGTTCTTTACTACGCTACCGACCGGCGGCGGTGGCAACATACGTTGCTGCTGACGGCCAGTTGTATTTTCATAGGTTACTATCATTGGGTTTATCTTTTCGTGGGCGCCGCCATAACGGTTCTCACCTTTCTTGTCGGAAAGCGCGTCCACGCCACCGTCAATACGCCGCAAGCCACCCGTTGGTTATGGTTGGGCATTGGCGGACTCGTAGGCTTCTGGCTGATAGCCCGCTATTGGTCACCTTTATTTCCCTTGGGCATTTCGTTTTATACCTTTCAGGCAATCTCCTACCTTATAGAAATCTATTGGGAAGAAGAACCTGAAGACGATTTTCTCGACTTTACACTCTACATGTTGCTCTTCATGAAGTTTCTGTCGGGGCCTATCGAACGGGCAGAAAACCTGCTGCCGCAACTCAAGAAGGCCCATACCTTCGACTACAAACCTGTAATCAACGGTTTGAAATGCGTGGCATGGGGCTGTTTCCTTAAATTAGTCATCGCCGACCGCATCGGTCCGGCCCTTGACATCATACTGAACGACGTACGTGAAGCGTCGGGCGTACAGTTACTCGTGGCCACCCTGCTTTATCCCATCCAGCTTTATGCCGATTTTGCGGGCTACACCTGCATGGCTTTAGGTCTGGGACGGATGCTCGGATTTAAGCTGCAGCCCAACTTTGACCGCCCTTTCGCCTCAAAATCGACCAGCGAACTATGGCGACGGTGGCACATGAGCCTCTCGTTTTGGGTGCGCGACTATATCTTCATGCCGCTAAGCGCCTCGCTGCGGTCATGGAAACGCCGGGGTGTCTATGCCTCGCTACTCATCACTTTCGTAGCCATTGGCGTGTGGCATGGGGCCGGCTGGACCTTTGCTGTCTACGGATTGTTCCAAGGACTTGTCATTATCGGCGAAACATGGCTGGGAGAACGACGCGATAAACTATACAACTTACCGGGCCGCTACGTTGGACAAGCCCTGATGATGGTGCGTACCTATCTGCTCTTTGCCCTGTCGTTGCTCTTCTTCCGTCTGACAAATGTCAGCGATGTATTCTACACCTACGCGCATCTGTTTGATGGTTTCCACACGTCTGTCAAGGAACTGCGCCTGGGTCTATCCGATCATGAATGGATTGTCTTTGGCATTGCCTGTGTCTTGATGTTTCTTCTGGAATGGCTCAACTGTCGTTATAAACTCCATGAGCGTAGCGAACGGCTGGCCACACCGCTACGTTGGACGTTTTATGTGGTCATCGTAGGCGTGATATTCTGGTATGGCGCATTTGGCGTCGAGAACTTTATTTATATTCAGTTTTAAAATATGAAAAAAGAAAATAAGCTTTTTATATTCTATATAAAGTGCCTGTTGCTCTGTCTCCCCTTTCTGCTGCTCGTGGCCATCTATATCTACGAGGACCCTTTCTTGGTGCTACGGCAATATGACAACTACGATCATTGTCATACCGAACTCAGTGAGGGCGACATTGGATGGAAGAAACTCAACATGTATCGTAACACACGCCATTACGATTCCTTCATTATGGGTTCCTCGTGTACCAAGGCTTTTCAGACCGCCGACTGGAATCAGTATATCCATGGCCGTCCTTTCCGCTTTTTCGGTAACAGCGAAGGTCTGGGAGATCTATGTCTGAAACTGCAGGCACTCGACCGCCTGCCCAATCAACCCGTCAAGAATCTGCTCATCGTAACCGAATTATCCTTCTACGAAAAGCCGCATCCTCAGCCCGGTATCATGCATCTGATGCCGTCTGAGGTAACAGGTAAGACGATGGCCAGCTATCAAGCGACTTACTTGCAGGGATTTCTTTTCCCTAAATTTCTGCTCCCTTATCTAAAATATAAGGTCACCGGCCGCTACGATGACGCCATGCGTAACGTGATAGATGAGAACGAAGCCGTTCGAACGACGTTCACCAACGACGCTATATTGCTACAGGAAAGAGATATAAAAGAAATGGGTGAAGGCTACTGGCAACAGAAGCATTGGAAAAAAGCTTTGAAACAAACCAGAAAAGTACACTTAAACCCACCCGTTATCGGAGCCGACCAAATCAACAAGTTAATCCAAATACGGGATTTCTGCCGTCGACACCAAACCCGTCTCAAAGTAATCATTGGACCGAGCTTTGATCTGAAACAGTTCAACGCGCACGACCTGCACACCATGAAAGCTATTTTAGGTGATTCTGCGGTCTACGATTTCTCGACTTATGAGCCGCTCCGCGACTATCATCAGTACTATGATCCGGGACATTATCGCCGTTGCGCAGGACAAGAAATTCTACGAAAAGTTTATTAAAAACTTTATCTGACAGCAATAAAATAAATACACGTCTTCCTTTTCGATGTAAATATGAGAAAAAAGATGTATATTTGCAGCGAACATGGAGATATGATTTATGAAACATCAGAAAACCTATGAGGCGGATGATCAGATGATTAGTATCATCCGCGATAACAGTAATATTCTTCAGAGTTTAGGAAGTTTTGGCATAAACTTAGGATTTGGCAACAAAACAGTGGCCGAAGTATGCGAAAGCCAAAACGTTGACACCTATACGTTCCTGACTATTGTCAACTTCACAATCAACGGATATTATAATAGTCACGACTCCGACCGCGTTTCAGTAAGTACACTTCTGAAATACCTTAAGGCTTCTCACTCTTATTATATCGACTTTCAACTGCCCTTTATCCGCCAAGAACTGAAGGACGCGCTCGACGAACACGACAATCTGGCACAGCTTATTCTGCAGCTCTATGACGAATACGCGCAGGATATCGTCAAGCACATGCGCTACGAAGAGAAAACTGTGTTCCCGTATGTAGAGCAGTTGCTGTTGGGAAAAGTGTCTGAAAACTTCGACATCAGTACCTTTTCAAAACACCACGACCAAGTGGAAGACAAGCTGGGAGAACTCAAGAATATCATTATTAAGTATTTGCCTTCGGACGATTTACACAACAACCAGCTCACAGCCACACTCTATGATATATATAATAATGAGGAATGGCTGCGCCAACACGCCATGGTGGAAGAACAAATCTTCATCCCAACCATCCGCATGCTGGAGAAGCGACTCAACCAAAAGGACGTGACGCTGAACATTAAGAAGATGATTGGCCCGACGGGCGAAGCCGAAGAACAACTCAGCGACCGCGAAAAGGAAATCTTGGTGTGTCTGGTTCAGGGCATGAGCAATAAAGAAATAGCGAATCACCTCTATATTTCACTCAACACGGTGATTACCCATCGACGCAACATCGCCCGCAAACTACAGATTCATTCCGTAGCGGGTCTCACGATTTACGCCATCGTCAACAAGTTGGTTGACATCTCTCTACTACATTTATAAACAAATACGTCCGTCCTCTCTGCTTTTTTAGCAAATCGGATGGGCGTATTTTTTTATCATCTATCAAGCAAATAGGCTTTAAATAATTTGCTCCATCTATAAAACTTCGCTATATGGAAACAATCGTCTGCAACGATAACGGACATGGACGCATAGACGCGCTGGACGACGACATTGCGTTAGGAAAACTCGAATACGAAATTACAGAGAGCAACCTAAGCATCTTACACACTTATACCTTCAAAGGCTATGAAGGAAAGGGTGTTGGCAAAGCACTCGTTGAAGCAGCCATTGCGGAAGCTCAACGGCAAAAAGTGTTAGTAAATCCCGTCTGTTCATTCGCCCAAGCATATTTTGACAGACACAAAGACTTGCAACATCTGCTTGCAAACCATACATAATATTTTTAGTTTACATCATAAAAACAATTTACAATGAAAGAATTAAAAGGTACAAAGACAGAAAAGAATCTCCAAATCGCATTCGCCGGTGAAAGTCAAGCACGTAACAAATACTCTTTTTATGCCTCAAAGGCCAAAAAAGAAGGCTACGAGCAGATTGCGGCACTGTTTGAAGAAACTGCACAAAACGAAAAAGAACACGCTAAATTATGGTTCAAGTATTTGCATGGCGGTGAAATTGCTGACACCATGACTAACCTGCAAGACGCTGCCGACGGCGAAAACTACGAGTGGACAGACATGTATTCCACAATGGCTAAGGAAGCTCGCGAAGAAGGTTTCACAGAGATTGCCGCCAAGTTTGAACTCGTTGCTGCTATCGAGAAGCACCATGAGGAGCGTTACTTGAAGCTATTGCAGAATATCAAGGACGGTATCGTATTCAGCCGCGACGGCGATCGCATTTGGAAGTGCCGCAACTGCGGTCATATCGTTATCGGTCAGCAAGCTCCCAAGATTTGTCCGACCTGCAATCATCCGCAAAGCTACTTTGAAATCGACGCTCAAAACTATTAATAACCATTTATAGGTATTGCCACTTTATTAGCTATTCCCTATCTTTGCATGGTTGATAATTACATTATAAATTAAAAAATAACAAGATGAAAATTGAAAAAATTCATGCAAGAGAGATACTCGATTCAAGAGGTAATCCTACTGTTGAAGTTGAAGTAACACTCGAAAATGGCGTAATGGGTCGTGCCAGTGTTCCTTCCGGTGCATCTACCGGCGAGAACGAGGCCCTCGAACTCCGCGACGGCGACAAGGGTCGCTTCCTTGGTAAGGGTGTTTTGAAAGCAGTAGAGAATGTCAACAACATCATCGCTCCTGCCTTGAAAGGTTTCTGTGTGCTCGAACAGCGTAAGATAGATTACAAGATGCTGGAGCTCGATGGTACACCGACAAAGAGTAAACTTGGTGCCAACGCCATTCTGGGCGTAAGTCTGGCTGTAGCACAGACGGCTGCCAAGGCGCTCAACATTCCACTCTACCGCTATATCGGTGGCACTAATACTTATGTATTGCCTGTTCCGATGATGAACATCATCAATGGTGGTGCCCACAGCGACGCTCCTATCGCGTTCCAAGAATTCATGATTCGCCCCGTTGGTGCTCCATCTGAGAAGGAAGCTATCCGCATGGGTGCCGAAGTATTCCATGCTTTGGCCAAGAACCTAAAGAAGCGCGGACTCTCTACTGCCGTAGGTGACGAGGGTGGTTTTGCCCCTAAGTTCGATGGTATTGAGGATGCCCTTGACTCCATTATCCAAGCTATCAAGGATGCAGGGTACGAGCCCGGCAAGGACGTAAAGATTGCGATGGACTGCGCTGCTTCTGAGTTTGCTGTTCAAGAGAACGGCGAATGGTTCTACGACTATCGTCAGTTGAAGAACGGCATGCCCAAAGATCCCAACGGAAAGAAACTGACAGCCGATGAACAGATTGCTTATCTCGAAGAGCTTATCACAAAATATCCGATTGATTCGATCGAGGATGGCCTCGATGAGAACGACTGGGACAACTGGGTGAAGCTCACTGCCAAGATTGGTGATCGTTGTCAGTTGGTGGGTGACGACCTTTTCGTGACCAACGTGAAGTTCTTGGAGAAAGGAATCAAGATGGGAGCAGCCAACAGTATCCTCATCAAAGTTAACCAGATTGGCTCTCTCACCGAGACACTTGAGGCCATCGAGATGGCTCATCGTCATGGTTACACATCCGTGACCAGCCATCGTTCGGGTGAGACCGAGGACACTACGATTGCCGACATCGCCGTAGCTACCAATTCCGGCCAAATCAAGACAGGTTCGATGAGCCGTACCGACCGCATGGCCAAGTACAATCAGCTCATCCGTATTGAAGAAGAACTCTGCTGTTCTGGTCAATATGGTTACAAGAAACTGAAATAAACCGCTATTCATAACCATTTTATAAACCGAAAAAGCTGGGCTTACAAATCGTAATCCCGGCTTTTTTCAACATCAATATTCAATTATGGCACATGGACACGACGTCCTTCACATGATGGAAGGACAGACATACGCAACTAAAGAGAGCTTGGTAGAAGCTATCATCAACCATTTTGGAGCAGAAGAACGTTTTCACACCTGCCACGCCGAAGGCATGACGGCAGCCGAACTCGTAGATTTTCTGGAGGCACGAGGCAAGTTTATGCCTGCGGGAGATTGTGCGTTCACAGCCGACATGAGCAAGATGTGCAACCACTAAGCAGCAACGAGCCAATCTGTACGGCTCGGTAGCAAGCTTTCGATACCTAAAAATGATGAAAACAACAACCTTGTCTTTTCATTGTTTTTAGGTATTGTTCATTTATAAAAAAGCCAATATCTTTGCAACAGTTACAAAAACATAGTCATTTAATAAACAATCGTAAGAAAAAAGAACATTATGAATAAGACTTGCATTATCTTTGGTTCATCAACAGGAACCTGTGAAGAACTTGCTTCACGCATTGCCGGCAAACTGGGTGTTGACTCTTCAGACGTTTTAGAGGCTGCTTCAATCTCGCCCGAACAGCTTGATGGTTATCAGAACCTCATTTTAGGAACCTCAACTTGGGGTGCCGGCGAACTTCAGGACGACTGGTATGATGGCATTGCAGTCATTAAAAAGACCAACCTAAGCGGCAAAACAGTAGCCATCTTTGGCTGCGGCGACTCTGAAAGCTACAGCGATACTTTCTGCGGAGCTATGGCGGAATTGTACAACGCTGCCAAGGAAGCCGACGCAAACGTTATCGGTAGCGTTTCTACCGAAGGCTACACATTTGATGATTCAGATGCCGTTATTGATGGCAAGTTCATCGGTTTGCCCCTCGACGAAGTAAACGAGGACAACAAAACTGATGAAAGAATTGACGCTTGGGTTAGCGAAATTACTCCAAATCTGTAACTCTTAAAGTCTATGATTGCATCGGAAGTGGTTCCAACGGACATGCGTGTTCTATCAGAACAAATCTATCAATACAAGAAAGGAGTGCGCAACATGGTACTCTACACGTTTCCTGACCGATATCAGCAGCAAGCCATCGATAAATTGGAACGCCAAAAGATAGATTATCTGGTGCAACCCATAGGCAATAAGCGTATCAATTTATTCTTCGGGCGGCGCGAATGCATGGATGTTGTACGCACTTTCATCGATCAACCGCTCCATCAGCTAAGCCCCGAAGAGGACTTTATTCTGGGCGCGTTGTTAGGTTATGACATCTGCGGTCAGTGCAAACGATTTTGTAAACTCAAAATATAACAATCGTGCTTAAGTAGCATAGATTTCAAAATGTCTTTGTATTATAGAAGTGAAGGTTACCTGCGAAGGTAGCCTTCATTGCATTTAGGGAGCAGCCATCATACGGCACAAAACTGTTTATCAAAAAAACTTATAATCAAAACGCAGGCGTTAAAAAAACTTATCCACTCTTTTGTACATTTGTTCATAACCATGAAACTTCGTACTTTTACCCTCTGAAACAAGAAGCAGTTATTGACGATTGTCAACCAACTCTATTGAGAACAGATGAAAACCCAAAGAACGATAAGAACTTTCTATGCTTGGACATTATTATTAGTGTTCTTGTCGGCTTTTGTTCTCAAAAATTCCCACTATCATTACACAGCTTATCAATTCTCAGACCAGGCCGAAACATGCCAACACGCTGAGATTCAGCAGTCGTGTAGCGTATGTGATTTCACGATGCACAAGGCTACCGAGGCCAAATTCATTGAGTTTGTGCCAGTCATCAAGGTAACACTGCTGCACAGATATCTTGTTTCCATGCAAACTGTTTATCGCCCCGTTGGTTCGATAAACAGCCATTCGCCTCCTTGCCGGGCATAAAACCACTTTCTTTTTTTATTTATTTGATACAGGTAACAGCTGTAGCACGAATTGACGACTAACAAGTTGACAAGCTGAAGGTCATTCGTTGCTGAAAACGGCAGTGTGACCAGTTGGTTGCGTGATCCTATATCATGGTTTTATGCATGCTTTCAACAAGCGGCATGTCCATTTTTACACATTCAAAAATGCTCAACATTCAATTCAGCATACGCAAGTTTGTGCCGGTTTTATGCCTGTTCATGCCTTGCGGTGCCCACTCGCAAGCACAAGACAAGCTCGGCGGAGAAAACAGTATTCACGATTCACTTACGATTCAGGAAGTTGTCGTCACGGGCAGACATTCTACCCTTGGCGCCAACCACGTGCAACAGCAAATCGGAAGCACGGCCATCACCCGCTCCATGGGCAAAACGCTGGCCTCGCTGCTCGAAAATATCAGCGGCATGAGTTCCATCCAGACCGGTACTACCATAGCCAAGCCTGTCATCCACGGCATGTATGGCAACCGAATATTGCTCATGAGCAATGGTGCCAGGCTCACCGGACAGCAATGGGGAGCCGACCACGCGCCCGAAGTTGACAAGAACGGCTACTCCAATATCGAGGTAGTAAAAGGCGCCGAATCCGTAAAATACGGATCGGAAGCCCTTGGCGGTATCGTTCTGATGAACCAAAGCCCACTACCCTACGGACAACAAGAAGTGAAAGGCAAAGTGTCGACACACTACGGAAGCAACGGCCGCCGCTTCTCGCTGTCGGGTTATGCCGAGGGCACCATGCCTTGGAACCGCCGTATGGCCTGGCGCGTTCACGCCAACTGGGAAAACGGCGGCGACCGGAGCACCGCCCGTTACCTATTGAACAACACCGGAATGCGCGAAAACGACGCAGCCGTCAATCTGGGCTACAACTGGGGCCGGTGGCGCACGGAACTGGGATATAGCTATTTCGGCCAAAAGTTGGGTGTCATGCAAAGCGCGCAGATGGGCAACGAGCAGCTGCTGCAGGAGCGCGTGCGAATCGGACAACCTGTAGACTTCACACCATTCAGCCGCAAGATAGGCTATCCCCACCAAAAGATAGACCATCATACTGCGTTCGCCAAAGTTTCGCTGAACAGCGAGACGCTGGGCAGATTCGTTTGGCAAGCAACCTATCAGAAAGACGACCGTCGGGAAAACCGCATTCGCCGTATGAACCATTCCGATATTCCCACCGTCAGCCTGCATCTGCAGTCGCTTCAGAACACGCTCACGTGGAAAAAGTCATACAACAACTGGCAAAGCGAGGGCGGACTGCAACTCATCAACACCGAAAACCACAGCGAACGAGGCACGGGCGTGGTACCCATCATCCCGAATTACACGGAGTTGGCGGGCGGTGCCTACTTTCTTCAAAAGCTGACACGCGATACTTGGGGCGTAGAAGGTGGCCTGCGAGGCGATCTGCAACACACCGAGGCCGACGGCTACGACTGGACGGGGCAACGCTATGGTGGCAAACGCGACTTCTACAACCTGACCTACAGTCTGGGCGCACACTATCGCCCCTGCCGTCATTGGACGATGACCACCAATTTCGGCGTAGCTTGGCGTGCCCCTCATGTGTATGAACTCTATAGCAACGGAAATGAACTCAGCTCGGGCATGTTCGTCAAGGGCGACTCAACGCTGAAATCGGAGCAAAGCTACAAATGGATAGCCTCGTTGGAATACAGCCATCCCGTGTTCAACGTTCGACTCGACGCTTATCTCCAATGGATCAACAACTACATCTACGACCAACCCACACGCCGTAACATCGTCGTTGTGTCGGGCGCGTATCCTGTTTTCCAGTACCGACAGACCAGCGCTTACTTCCGAGGCATAGACCTCGACCTGCATCTGCGCCCGATACAGCAGCTCGACTACCACGTCGTGACGGCACTCATCTGGGCCAACGAGCGCACCACTCACAACTATCTGCCCTACATTCCCAGCACTCGGCTGACCCACTCGCTCACTTGGAAGCCGCAAAAGAAAGCCGTCTTCACGCCCCATGCCGGCCTTACGCATCGCTACGTGGCCCAACAGACGCGCTTCAATCCGGCCACCGACCTTGTCAACTTCACCCCGCCTGCCTACCATTTGCTCGGCTTCGAGGCCGGCATCGACTGGCAACTCCCCTCTCGTCAGACACTACAACTGACGCTGGCGGGCGATAATCTCCTCAACAAAGAATATAAAGAATATACCAACCGCAGCCGTTATTACGCCCACGATATGGGCCGCGACATCCGCTGCATTCTCACATGGACTTTCTGATACGTCAGTTCCCTAACATAATTATAAGCATTTAATATTTGACCATTATGAAAATAAAAAGATTCAACTCCATCCTTCTGCTTATAGCAGGAATCCTTACATCGGTAGGCATGGCCTCGTGCAGCCCCGAAAAACCGGAAAACGAGAAAAAAAACAAGTTGCATGAAGACCCCGTCAGAGCCGTCTTCACCCTGCAAGAGGGCACGCTCAGCGACAACAACAAGTTTGACAACAGCCCTCGCGTGGCCGATTTCAAAGCCAACGGAGCAACTACGCAAGTGATAGAATGGCAGACTACGCCCAATGAAGGTTGGCACGTGACGAGCGCAAACAACCGTTTCAAGGTGAAAAACAGCAACGACAACCCCAACGTGGTATATCTGCTGAAAATGGAATACTACAACGCCGCCGGCAAACTGATGAACGACCAGTTCTACACACTGGGTCAGGACAAGATTCATCAGCACTTCTTCTCTACGTACAAGCAGGTGACGGTGGGTGGTTCCACGGGTTCGGTACGTGTCAGCAACAAAGCCGAACTGCCCTACGACTACCGTTATGCCGACGAACTGAACGGTAGTTTCGTGGGCGAAACCAACCCGATGGGATTCCAGGGCTTCATCCGTTTCGTCAAACCGGGTAAGAATTTCACGCTGTCGGTCGACCTGCTTCACGCCGCCGTCAGCAAATTTGACGAGAACAACAAACCTTCGCCGTTCTATCTCCCGGCCAAATCACTGATCAGCACGGGCGTTTGGGACATCCAAGTGAAACTTCCCATTGAGATAGACGGCGCGTCAGAAGAAATTGCTACCGACATGATTCAGCCCGCCAAGGTCAGAATCGACATCTACGAAGGCCACCTGCACGGCCCATTGGCTTTCCATCAGAACACAACGCCAAAGCAAAACAACTACATGGGTCGCAACTACAAACTCACCTATCGGCTCGAGAAAGGCCGATGGGTGCCCGAAGGCAACGACACGCAGATAGCCTTGATAGGCTGCGAGGATGAAAGTTGGGGGCGCGTTTCGGCCTTCGACATCCACTACTTCGACAAGAACGGCAAGGAAATCACCGGCCAAATCGTAGAAAACGGCGAAGACCGACACTATCAACACTTCTTCCAAGTAAGTGACATCAAGCCCGCTTATGGCGGCAAAACGGAAGCCACAGACAAAAACAGCACAGAGTTTTTCAAATATCTCTACTGCGATACAGACCCATGGGACAAAACCAACCATTTTGACAAGGCCCCCTTTGTCGGCGAAAAGAACCCCATCGGCCTCAAAGGCTACTTCTACTTCAAGCGCACACATAAGAAATTCAACATGGAAATCAAACTGATGCGCGCCCGCCAGTCGAAACAGACCGACGGCCAAGCCTCTCCTTTCTACGCGCCGACAAGCCGACAGACAACCGAAGAGAGCTGGCTGCCGACCATCAGCATTCCTATCAATATTTATATGGACGCGAGCGAAAAGGAACTGAAGACCAATCTGGACGATTTCGACAATTTAAGCAAAGACGAGAACACCTATCCCGAGAACGATCGCCTCGCGGTTCGTTCGCTCATGGAGGCTTTCGGCATCAAGGATTTCACTACGGCTTTGGCCGAATTCTACTGGAATCTGAAAGGCGAAAGCAAGCACGAGACCAACAATTTCTGGTTCTAAACTTTCATATCTCGGTTAAATCAATCGCAATTTAGAGTGGGAACTATCGCCATAGGCATAGTTCCCACTTGCTTTAAGATGGCTGTCGACCCACGACTTTCTCATGTTTTTTATCCGCACATACAACCTTGACGCATACAGTCTGACAAACATCATAGCGTGGCGTGAGCCATAGAGGCCCGATTCATCACGTTCAGCCCGCTCCCATGCGCATGATCGGCTCCATTGCATATCGCTCTATCGGCTTCACACGTTCAATAAAGGGGTAATCTCGTCCACGCCAAAGAACGCGGAGTATCAGGCATACGGCTCATATACGTTTATAAAATCAGCCCGATGGAGCGTGAACTCCATCGGGCTTTCTTTATCATCATGCGTGCGGCGTGTCGCCTTTACTTCTTCACCACTTTCTTTCCATTCACAATATATATACCCTTCGGCAGGTCTTTCACCTCGCCGT
>CAUURC010000005.1:0-70667 GCA_963547405.1 uncultured Prevotella sp. | reverse complement strand
TAATAGTTTTTCTTGCCGCGCTGCACGAGCAGATACTTTCCGTCGATGAGATCATCGGCTGTCACGGGCTGATCAAAGGCTGCTAACTTCTCTTTGTTGAGGCTTACGCCGCCGCCTTTCACCATTTTGCGCATCTCGCTCTTGCTCGGGAAGATGTCCCAGCCGTCTTGGCAGAACAGGTCTACGGCTGTCTGACCGAGCGTTTCTTTGCCCAGCTCGTAGTGGGGCACGTCTTTGAACACGTCGTTGAGCGTCGCTTCGTCGAGTTGAGCCAAGCTTTCTTTGGTCGCTTTACCAAAAAGAATGTTGCTGGCAGCCATTGCCATGTCGAGATCTTCTTTGGAATGAACCATTACGGTAATCTCTTCGGCCAGTCGTTTCTGGAGCGCGCGGCGACCCGGATCTTGCTTATGCTCCTCTACGAGGGCGTCGATGGTGGCCTTGTCAAGGTCGGTGAATATCTTGATATAGCGTTCGGCGTCATCGTCACTCACGTTGAGCCAGAACTGATAGAATGTGTATGGCGTCGTGCGGTTGCGATCGAGCCAGATGTTTCCGCTTTCGGTCTTACCGAATTTCTTACCATCGGCCTTGGTGATGAGCGGACAAGTGAGGCAGAAAGCTTCGGCTTCGTTGCTCAACGTGCGGCGGATGAGTTCCGTTCCGGTCGTCATGTTGCCCCATTGGTCGTTTCCTCCCAACTGCAAACGTACGCCGTGCTTCTCATACAGGTACAGAAAATCGTAGCCTTGGAGCAGCTGATAGGTAAATTCGGTGAACGACAGTCCGTCGCTTGCTTCGCCGTTGAGGCGCTTCTTCACACTGTCCTTGGCCATCATGTAGTTGACGGTGATGTGTTTGCCCACCTCTCGCGCGAAATCGAGGAAGGTAAAGTCCTTCATCCAGTCGTAGTTGTTGACGAGTTCGGCCTTGTTGGGTTCGGTGCCATCAAAGTCGAGGAACTTTGAAACCTGCTTTTTGATGGCCTCCTGATTATGATACAGCGTGGCCGAATCGAGTAAATTGCGCTCCTGACTCTTGCCCGATGGGTCGCCAATCATACCCGTTGCGCCGCCAACGAGCAAGTAGGGCTTGTGGCCGCAGCGTTGCAGATGGCGCAACATCATGATACCGCAGAGGTGACCGATGTGCAATGAGTCGGCCGTTGGGTCTGTTCCGAGATAGGCGGAGACCATATTCTTTTGCAGAAACTCTTCTGTTCCGGGCATGATCTGAGCCAGCATACCACGCCATTTCAGTTCTTCAACAAAATTCTTCATATCTTATTTCTATTTGATTGTTCGGAGGTTATATAGGTGAATGGGGCATATTGGGCCTGCCGAGCCTGTTTGCGCCTGTAAAATCGTTATGGAACGGGGTCGTATCCGCTGCCGCCCCAAGGGTTGCATCTTAGGATTCGCCAGATGGCGAGTAGCAAACCTTTGATTGGGCCGTGCTTCATGAGGGCCTGACGGGCATATTCTGAGCAAGTGGGCGTGAATCGACAGGAGGGTGGTGTCATAGGACTGATGATGTGTTGATAAAACATGATGGGCAATATCAGCACCCATACCAGCGCCTTGGTTATGCCGTGAATGATGTTTTTCAGAACATTCATATCTTTTCGCTGATTCGTTGCAGGATGCTCGTCACGTTGCGTTCTATCAAAGCTGACTCGGCATGTTTGTCGGAGAGCCATACGAAGGCGATGGCCACATTGCGTCCCCGTAGGATTTGCTTGTTTTTGCGGAAGGCTTCGCGCACCTGTCGCTTCACCCGATTGCGGTCTACGGCACGATGAAAATGCTTTTTCGGTACGCTGACAAGGAATTTTGGACATGGTGTTTGGGCTTGAAATCCCGCTTCATCATGGTTATCTTCCAGTGATTTATAGACGGCTCTGAGCGGAAATATCGTCATAGAGCGGCTTTTTCCGCCCTTGAAGAGGTCGTCTATCAGGCTGAGGCTGTAGATTCGTTCTTCTTTCGACAAAGTGAATGGTTCCGTTTTTGCCATATTTATATCCGAAAAAGCGCGCACTAAGGTGCTCGCTGCGGTTTATTTATGCTTTGACAAGAAAGCTTCAAGGGCACTCGACATGGAGGGATATTCTTTTGAAGGAGCTTCAAGATCGAGTGTCAGTCCTTCGTCGGTAATCATTTTTGCCGTAGCAGGACCAAAAGCGGCTATCTTGATGTCGCCCTGTTTGAAATCAGGGAAGTTCTTTTTGAGAGCTTTTACGCCCGTAGGACTGAAGAAAACTAGCATGTCGTAGTCGAAATTCTTGACCTCTTCAGGCGTCAGGTCGTCGCTCACGGTGCGGAACATCACGCATTCCGTGTGTGTCAACTTCTTTGAATCCAACAGGTTTTTCACGTTATCGTTGTGCACACTGCTCAACGGCACAAGATACTTCTCGGTCTTGTGCTTCATCATTGATGGAAGAAGGTCGTCGATTTTGCCCGTTGTTCCGAAAAAGACTTTGCGTTTGCGATATTGCGTATATTTCTGAATATAGAGCGCAATGGTCTCTGTTACACAGAAATATTTCATTTCTTCGGGAATCGTAACACGTAGTTCCTTAGCTAATTTGAAATAGTTGTCTATCGCGTGACGCGAAGTGAAGACAACGGCTGTGTAATTAAGGAGGCTGATTTTTTGTTGACGAAACTCCTTGGCGGTGATTCCTTCTACCTTGAAGAAAGGTCTGAATACCATTTCAACATTGTTTTTCTTCGCGATATCGAAATAAGGAGACTTTTCACTCGAAGGTTTGGGCTGCGAAACCAAGATTTTCTTTACCATCTTTGTCCTAATAATTTATCTTCAAATAGCTATTTGTAAGTACCAATGCACCATAAAGAGAGAACAGGGGTACGATTTCAAGGGCACAAAAGTACAAAATATTTTGCAGAAAAGCACCTTTACGCCTGAAAAAGATGATGTGAGTCTTGTAAAAGGTAAGTAATTTGAACAAGATGATAACAAAAAGAGCATAAATACTTACTGTTTTAATACTCATACTGAAATATACTTGCAACATCACAATCGGGAAAAGGAGCATGCCTTGCATCGAAATGATGAAGAGCATGGCGTGAAGCCATCGGATGTTGGCGTGTTGCTCGAAGAATACCCAGTTGGTGAAAACGTAGGCCAAGAACTTCACGAGGAAGTAGGCAATAAACAGTCCGCCGTAGATGCCGATGGCCTGATACTGCTCCACGGCAAAGGTATCGACGCTTACATCGAAAGTGCTGAAGAAATAGATGATGGCTAACAGCAGACTTGTTTGTAGTAAAAAGAAGAGCTGAAAGCGGATTTCACCCGATGTTTCGCTTTGTGTTACCGATTCATTTCGGGGGATATAGAAGAAGTCTTTGGCCTGTCGCTTGATGAAATTGCCTAACTGGCGCAGGGCGATGAGCATCAAGATGAGGACTCCGAAAAGTACGCCGGTGATGAAATTGTCATTTGCCGGCGTGTAGGGAACGGGGTCGCCGGCCACACCGAGACGCCCACCTGTGAGTTCGGGGTGAAACAAGGAATCCTTCGAAAAGAACGACTCCTTATAATATTGGGGCAGACTGACGTCGCGATAGCTCTTCCCCACGGGCCAACCGGGCAGATGAAGCGTGTCGGGACACTGACTCCAGTGGATTTCTCCCGGCTCGAAGTTGGCCTGAATGGCCGAGTCCTGCTGCGCGGGTGTGGCATTCTTTGGCAGCCAACTCAGCACTTGGGCCGGTGTCAGCTGCCGATGAACCGTGGGCTCGAGGCTTTGTAGCTCGTCCGCGGTTTGTTCCTGAGCGATGGAATCGGTCTGCAACATAAGACGGATGCGCTATTATTAAAGTCCGAAGGTGGCTTTGATGGCTTCTGTCTGATCGAGTTTCTCCCACGTGAAAAGCTCTACATCGATGGTCTTCGTTTCGTGGTAACGACTGGTGAAGGTCTTTTTCACCACCTCGTTCTTACGTCCCATGTGGCCATAGGCTGCCGTTTCCAAATACATTGGTTGACGGAGCTTCAGCAAACGTTCGATGGCTTTGGGCCGGAGGTCGAAGAGTTGCTTGATTTTTTCGGCGATCTGGCTGTCGGTCAGGTTGGTTTTACCGCGTCCGTAGGTGTTTACGTAAACGCTTACGGGCTGTGCCACGCCGATGGCGTAGGCCAACTGTACGAGCATTTCATCGGCAACGCCCGCCGCCACCATGTTTTTGGCGATGTAGCGAGCCGCGTAGGCCGCCGAACGGTCTACCTTCGATGGGTCTTTGCCCGAGAATGCGCCGCCGCCGTGGGCACCCTTGCCGCCGTAGGTGTCGACGATAATCTTGCGACCGGTCAGTCCGGTGTCGCCGTGGGGGCCGCCGATGACGAACTTACCCGTAGGATTGACGAAATAATGAATGTCGTCGTTGAACAGCGCCAATATTTTTTCGCCGCACTCGGCCTTGACGCGTGGAATCAGAATATGGACAACGTCCTCGTGAATCTTGGCCAACATGGCCTCGTCGTCGTCCATAAACTGGTCGTGCTGCGTGCTCACGACGATGGTGTCGATGCGCTGCGGCGTATTGTTTTCATTATATTCAATCGTCACCTGACTCTTGGAGTCGGGGCGCAGATAGGTCATTACCTTGCCTTCACGGCGGATATCGGCCAACACTTTCATGATGAGATGCGACAGATCGAGCGACACGGGCATGTAGTTTTCCGTTTCGTTGCAGGCATAACCGAACATCATGCCTTGGTCGCCGGCACCTTGTTCGTCTTCGTTCTGGCGGTTGACGCCGCGGTTGATGTCGTCGCTCTGCTCGTGAATAGCCGTCAGAATGCCGCACGAATCGCCGTCAAACTGGTATTCGGCCTTCGTGTAGCCGATGCGTTGGATGGTCTTTCGGGCGATGTTCTGTAGGTCGATATACTCCGACGAGCGCACTTCGCCCATGATAACCACCTGTCCCGTGGTACAAAACGTTTCGATGGCGCAGTGTGCCTGCTCATCGTAAGCTAAAAACTGGTCGAGAAGCGCGTCCGAAATCTGGTCGGAAACTTTGTCAGGATGTCCCTCGGACACTGACTCTGAAGAAAATAAATAGCTCATTTTTCCATTACTTTTAAAAGCGTGGAATAACACCAAGTAACCGTAAAATCTGAGAGGGATTTTGCAGTTTTAGCATTTTTTTATGTGGTTGCAAGCAGCCAAATTCTTCCACAAGCGTTATTAATAATCCATTAAATCGCCGCAAAGTTACGACTATTTGCCTGAATTGCCAACGATTTATCGCTTTTTCACATTCCGAACGTAATGAGTTCGTCCCTTTCAACTCATGGCCCGCAATTTGCAAAACGGCTTATATCTCTTCTGAATTTTTAGGACAAAAGGCTCAAAATGGTTGCGTTATTCTGAAATTAAAAAACTTTCGTCTGAAATAACGCATTCTTGTGCGATTTTGTTTTTGACTGATTATCAATGAGTTATGTTTTTGTAAGGTCAAATAAGGTGGCGAAAAGGCCGTTGTTGTCGTGTTTTTGGCTTGTAATAGTGGCCCTTTTACTTGGCAATAGCAGCCCTTTGGCGTTGTAAAAGTTATGCTTTTAGCACGTAAAAGGACTACTTTTACAACAAAAGAGCTTCAAAATGGCTTTTCCAATGTTCAATAAGGACTTTTTCAACGCTAGATGGTGCTGTCGAGAATGGTCGTTTTTCTTACTGTTTTCTTTACAAAAAAATAGAGTAAGAGTTGATGGATTTGGATACGAGGAAGGGTGCATCATCGTTTTTTTTACAGATTTTGGTCTGTATTTATAAAATTATCGTAAATTTGTTTACCATGTTTTGCATAAAGAGATGACTTTCGACGATTTGTTCCATAAATACTATGTGCCTATGGTGCTGTATGCCGACCGCACGTTGCGCGACCGTCATGTGAGCGAGAATGTGGTTCAGGATGTTTTTGTCAGGCTGTGGAAGCAGTATGGCACGATGGGTGGTGAAAGAGATTTGAAGAATTATCTCTTTGTAATGGTTCGCAATCGCATGCTGGATGAGTTGCGCCGGCGGCGTGTGGAACAGAAATATCAGAGTGAAGCTGCGAGAATGGCTTCGGAATCAGAAGAGGAAAACATCTTCGAAATGGAGCTTTATGAGTGCCTTTACGCAGCTATCAACCGGCTTCCGAAGAAAACCGCTGAAGTATTGCGGCTGAAACTTATGGGCATGACTTATGAAGATATTGCTCAACGGCAGCGTATTTCGAAGGAAACCGTGCATAGCCATCTGCGCCATGGCATTGTAAGTCTGCGTGGAAAAATAAGTAAAGATTTGCTTTCGTTGCTTTTATTGTAAAAAAAAGCTTTTTTCTAACCATTTGTTACTTTTTCTACGTATTCATAAAAAAGAGTAACACATGGACATTCAATATCTTATTATAAAATCAATTTACGCAACGTTGCTTCCCGATGAGCAACGGCAACTTGACATCTGGCTTCGTAGTCCCGGACATCAGGCCGTCTATGATCATATTGTTGCTAATTTAACGGCTCGTGGTCATTCTGTTGAAGATATAGCGCAGATGGATGTGGAGCAGGCTTTGCGGCGGGTAAAGGCCCTTGCCGACGACACCATGCTGCGCCCGTCTCGCCGTCATGTATTTCGTTTGTCGTTCCGTCGAGCCGTTGTTGCGGCAGCCGTTGTGGTGGGATTGGGGCTGTGGTGGTATAAGGATTACACCCGTGTCACACCACCTCAGTTGTCGGCCGAGGTAGTACAGGGCATTCGTTCGGCCACCCGTCACGAGAGATTGTTAACAGAGAATGAGGCTCTCTTGCCTTCGGCACCGCTCAACGCGCAAGAGATGAAGACTTTCGGAGTCAGCGAGAACGAGGCGATAGTACGAGAAATGCTGGAATCCAAACGCGTGAGGACTTATATAGACAAGGAGTTTTGGGTAACACTGCCCGATGGAACCATGGTTCATTTGGCCGATAACTCAAGTTTGATTTATCCGGAAGCATTTGGGCGTGGCGACAGAAATGTATGTCTGGAGGGCGAAGGCTACTTTCTTGTGGCACATGACAGGAGCCGTCGCTTCATCGTTCATACTCCCCACGGCCGCGTTTGCGACTATGGCACCGAGTTTGACGTGAACACTCGTGACGTATCGGGCACCAGCGTGGTGCTGGTCAGTGGGCGTGTAGGCGTCATTCCGTCGGGTGGCAAGGAACAACTCATGCAACCCGGACAGAAAGCAGACATCGTTGAGGGGGGCGTTGCGTTGCGACAGGTAGACACGGCACCATACGTTGCCTGGAATACCGGCAGGTTGGCGTTTCGCGGTTGGCCCTTGCGGCGCATCATGATGGTAGTTGGCAAATGGTACAACAAACAAATTGTCTTCCATTCGGAGCAGTCTGAACAGAAAACCTTCAGCGGAACCTTCGATCGTTACGATGGTATTGAGGCAACGATGGACGCTATTCGCACGGCCACCGATTTGGAAATAGCGATAGAGAAAGACCAATTGGTCGTTTATTAACCTAATAATATTTTTATATGAGAGAAAGCCAAGTGAAAACAATGAGCAGACTCTTGCTGTTGCTACTGTGCCTGATGGTCAGTGCCGGCATGTCTGCCCGAGAACCGGTTGACACAAAGATTACCATTGACTTCAAGTCTGCCGCGGTGCCCACTGTCTTGCAGGAAATCAAGCAGCAGTCGGGAGTGAACTTCTTTTATAGTGATGAACTGGCCCGAACATGGCCCAGCGTGACCATTGCCGCTCGTCAGAAAGCGGTCAGCGAAGTGATAGAACAGCTTGCGCGGCTCATTAAGTGTTCCTACAGAGTGAGTGGCAATATCATTACTTTTAGCCAACAGACACAGATGGGACACAACCGACGGGTCAAAGGAGTAGTCTATGACGACACCGGAGAGCCTGTTATCGGCGCACAGATACGGGTTGTGGGAACCAAAATACTGACCACGACCAACACTGATGGCGAGTTTGCCTTTGACTATACGGGTGATACGCCTCGCCGATTGGAAGTTTCGTATGTTGGCATGCAAACTCAGAATTTGACCATAGAGCCGAATATGAAAATCAATATGGTGGCTGACGTGAAGCAGTTGAGCGACGTGGTCGTGACGGGTTACTATACTCAAAACAAGCAAACCTATACGGGCGTGGCCACAAACTATAGCGGAACGGAACTGGCCGCCGTATCCGACCGGAATGTTCTATCGACCATCGCGTCGCTGGACCCGTCGTTCCGACTGACCGAAAATATCGCCATGGGCTCAGATCCCAACACGATGCCCAACGTACAGGTGCGTGGCATGAACTCGTTGCCCAACAGTTCGGTAACCAATCTGAACGCGGAGTATAAGGGGAATGCCAACTTGCCTACCTTCATCCTCGATGGTTTCGAGGTCAGTGTGGAAAAGGTGTATGACCTGGATCCTAACAAAATAGCACGTATTTCGATCTTGAAAGATGCTTCGGCTACGGCAATCTACGGCTCGAGAGCGGCCAATGGCGTGGTCGTTATTGAGACAAAGTCGCCTCAGGCCGGTAAACTCAGATTGAATTATTACGGCAGCGTGGATATGGAAGTTGCCGACTTATCGGATTATCACTTGCTCAACGCCCGTGAAAAATTGCAGTACGAAGATATGGCGGGACTCTACAAGGGCAGTGATGCCGTGTATGTGCAGGAAGAATATCTGAAGAGTTACAATGAAAGACTAAAGCTGGTGGCTCAAGGTTATGATACCGATTGGTTGGCTAAACCGCTCAAATCGGTGGGAATCAGTCAGAAACATACCATGCAGTTGGAGGGCGGTAATGACAGCTTCCGTTATGGATTGAACCTAAACTATTTGATGAACGCCGGCGTGATGAAGGGATCTGATCGTAGTCGACTGGGCACAAGTCTGAACCTGCTGTACAATTATCGCAACCTGCGGTTCCGCAATGAGTTGTCGTATGGCAAGATTACGTCTAACAATTCGCCTTACGGTCCCTTCAGTACCTATACCTATCTGAATCCGTATTATTATCCTTACGACGCGAGTGGCAAATTAAAGCAGGTGCTTTTCGATAATTACACTCCCGCAAGGGGCAGTTCGCAGGTGGCCAATCCTATGTACAACACCATGCTCAATACGATAGATCAGACTACTTATGATGACTTTGTAGATAATTTCAGTGTGGAATGGAATATTATCCAAGGACTGCGTCTGAAAGGAAACTTCTCTTTGGAACGCGTCAATCGCGGCTATGACAATTTCAAACCGGCAGACCATACCGACTTTATTGGTAAAACGGAAGACAAGGGAAGCTACACCAAGGGCCATACGTTGCAGACTTCCTATGACGCTAACGTAGTTTTGTCTTATTTCAAGCAGGCCGGAAACTATACGCTCAACCTTAATGCCGGTTGGAACATACAGGAATCGAAATCCGACTACAATGCTTATACAGTCTATGGATTTGCCAATCAGTCGCTCAATCACCCTTCGCTCGGCGTCAGATTCAAGGAAGGTGACCATGTGAGAGGCTATGCGACTACGAGTCGATTGATGGGATTCTTCGGCAATGCTAACCTTAGTTATGCCGACCGTTATTTCATCGACGCTTCACTTCGTAGTGACGGTTCGTCTGTTTTCGGCAGCAACAACCGCTGGGGAACCTTCTGGAGTTCGGGAATGGGATGGAACGTGCATCATGAAAAATGGCTGAAGGGCAGTCGCATGATTAATCAGTTACGTTTTCGCTTGAGCACCGGATTTACAGGAAGCCAGAACTTCTACCCCTATCAGGCTATGATGATGTACAATTATGACAGTTCGTTGGCTTATCAAGATTACGTGGGCGCAGTCATTAAAGCTTTCGGCAACCGCAATTTGAAGTGGCAGCGTACGCAGAAAAACAATCTGGGCGTTGACTTTTCACTCCTTAACAACCGACTGAGCGGTTACTTCAACTACTTTATAGAAAACTCCAAAGATCTGCTGGTCGATGTCAATATGCCATCATACATAGGCTTTGATGTTTACAAAGACAACCTTGGCGAGACACAGAACAAAGGTTTTGACTTCAATGTTAAGGCCGTCGTGTATCGAGATAAGTACACTTCGGTCAATCTGTTTGTCAACGGACAGCACTATACCAATAAATTGAAGAAAATATCCTCGGGCCTTAGTTCTTATAACGATTTGGCTGACAAGGAAGCCGGTTCACGACCATACGTGCGCTACCAAGAAAGAGCTTCTATTAATTCGATATGGGTTGTACGATCAGCAGGTATCGACCCGGCTACAGGTAACGAAGTCTTTATCAAGCGAGATGGCAGCTATACCAGCACTTGGAGCGAGAAAGACTATGTTCCTTATAAATCGACTGATCCGACTATGAGTGGCACTTTTGGCCTGAATGCTTACTATAAAGGATGGGAACTGAATGCTAACTTTTTCTATCGCTTTGGCGGTTATGCCTACAACCAGACTTTAGTGGACAAGGTGGAGAATGTAAATCCTTATCTGAATGTAGACTGTCGGGCTCTCTACGACCGTTGGAGCACGCCGGGTAAGGCAGCTCTCTACAAACGGATTGACGACCTCTCTACGACTAAACCTACTTCGAGATTTGTAGAGAAGGATAATTTACTCTCTGCCAACTCATTGAGTTTAGCATATTCTTTTGGTCGCGAGGCTATCCGTTCGTTTGGTGCCGAGTATCTGAAAATTATTCTTACGGCTAACGACGTACTCCGCACGTCAACCATCCGGCGCGAGTTGGGTACGGCCTATCCTTATGCCCATCATTATTCGCTGGCCGTTCAATTAACCTTCTAAACCTATTTGTGAATATGAAAAAGAAGTTATTTATAATAGGTATGGGACTGATTTTGATATGCAGTCTCACCGCTTGTGAAAACTGGTTTGATATTTCGGCCAAGTCGGAACTCAAATCCGAAGACCTATTGAGCAACGAGCAAGGATTCCGAGATGCGCTGATGGGATGCTATGGCGCAATGAAAAGCGAAAGTCTGTATGGCGCACAGCTTACCATGACCTATATGGATGTGTTGGGACAATACTATTCGACAGCAAGTGCTTCGCTCAATGTATTTGAATATGCTAACAACTACAATTATACTAACCAAAAGGAGGAAGACCGTAAGGATGCCATCTGGAAAAAACTTTATAATGTGGTGGCTAATACGAATAGTTTGTTGGAACAGATTGATGGAAAGAAGAGTGTCTTCCCCGTCCATGAGTATGAACTCATTAAAGGCGAGGCACAGGGCCTGCGTGCGTTTCTTCATTTCGATTTGTTGCGTCTTTTTGCCTTTGCACCATCTATGAATGGCGGTTTGCAGAAAGCCGCTATTCCGTATGTCGATAAGTTTACGAATACAACTTTTGCGCAACTGACAGTAGAAGCTGTACTTAGTCGCATTGTCGAAGACTTGAAAGCGGCTCGGGAGTTACTGAAAGACGTGGATCCTTACGGCCCTGATCATGCCCGGTACAATCTGAAGGGTCTCACAGGAGTGTGGAAAGGTCGCGAATATCGCATGAACTATTATGCCGTAACGGCACTTTTGGCACGTGTTTATCTCTATCGCCATCAAGGAGACGACCGTGAACAGGCTTTCCGACTGGCAAAGGAAGTCATTGACAGCAATCTGTTTCCGCTGATAACGAGCTCTGATGTTGCCAGTTCGGACAAGAACGGTTTCGTACAGGAAAATATCTTTGCACTCGAAAGCAAGGAACTGTATGACAATGTAGTGAAACACTATTTCTATGCGGCTAATACCAGTAGCAGTTATTTAGCTACTACACAGAAGCAAATGGAGAAAGTCTTTCCTGCAACGCTTGATATGGATTATCGCCGTTTATGGTGGATAGAGACAACCGGCTCTTATCATATCCTTTCAAAGTATAACTCATCGAAACGTATTCCTCTTTTGAAAGTATCAGAAATGTATCTCATAGCTGCAGAAACGGCTCCCGAAATTACTGAAGCGGCCAAGCTTTTCAATACATTACAGTATCATCGAGGCTTACCCGATCAAGAAATTACTGCCGACAACCTGCAGAATAAAATTCTTGCGGAGTATGCCAAAGAGTTTATAGGTGAAGGACAATTGTTCTACGCGTACAAACGACTGAGAAATACCGTAACACCGATTAATCAAACGGCAGTGACCACGCCTGAAAAGGTGTATGTGTTGCCATTGCCCGTCACGAATACCTATTTTAAAAAATGATTCCTATGAAATACAAATATATTTATATAATGGTCACGGGACTCTGTGCGGCTTTTATGATGGGCTGTACGGAAAATGAACGGATGCGCTACGAGAACAAGCCTTGTGTCTATTTCAGCAGTGTTACCGAGGCCGACAGTATCCCTTATTCCTTTGCTGCCGTTATCAAGGATACTGCTACAGTGAATGTTCCTCTTAAAATTATTGGTGAAGCGATTAATAAAGATCGGGTTATAGCTTTTAAAGAAGCTTCTACCTCGACAGCCAAAGCCGGCGTGCATTATAGTCTACCCGAAACCGAAGTAAAGGTGCCTGCAGGCGAAGTGGTCGCCGAAATTCCAATCAAGGTATATAATAAGGAGTTGAATAATGGTAGTGTGTCACTCGTGTTGCAACTGGTGCCCAACGCGGACTTTGATCTGGGCTACAGTGACAGGCTGACGGCCCGTGTCGTTATTACCAATCAACTCGTTCAACCCAGCTATTGGAGGATTCTTTCCATATATTATGGTACTTATTCGAAGGCCAAACATCGTCTTTGTATTCAGATTCAAGGATTTGATTTCGAGCCGAAGTTACAAGGAGCCATGATTCAGACGTATATGTCGTATGGAAGGTTAGTATACAACTACTTACTTAAGACTCCGATTTGGGATGAGGAAACCAAGCAATGGATAACGGCCGACTGGTCTCCACTTTAATGATAAATGAAAGGAACAAACAATATGAAACAGTTATTTTTATTACTTATAACGGTTCTGGGGCTAACATCGTGTGTGCATGATGAAACCAATGATAACCCTACGCCACTGAATGAAGTTGTAATCAGTGGCATTCAAGACAAATACAACGATGTGCATATTGATAAATTGCTGAGTATTCATCCCACACTGGCAACCTCAAAAAACAACGATGCACAGTTCAGTTATTTCTGGATAGCTTACGACAACAATACGATGTTTCATGCCGACACGCTCTCGCGTGAGAAAAATCTGGATATCAAAGTTGCTCTTGCACCGGGAGAGCATACATTGAAATTCAAGGTGGTGGACAAACTGACGCTCGTTTATTATGAGAAGGAGTTCAAGGTGAATGTGGTCAATGCGTTCACAAAGGGACTGCTGATTCTTTGTGACAATGGGGGCAAGGCTATCCTTGACTTTATGCCTGATGGTCAGAAAGAGGTTATTTCGGATGTCTACGGCAAGGTGAATAGTGGTGAAACGATAGGAACGAATCCCAAGCGTGTCTATTTTAATAAATTCGATAAGGAATATCTCAATGAGGTGATGGTGCTCTGCCAGGATGAAGGTGGAGGTTGTTTCCTCGATGCCACTTCTATGAAACAAAGTCGAACCTATAGCGGATTCTTCATGAGTTCTCCTGAGAAGGTCATGCCTGAAGCTTATTACAAGGCCAGTATGCGCCATTACTTGGTAAACGACGGCAAACTCTACGACCGAGCCACCAATACGAATTCGCCTACGGTGAAGCCGAACATGTTTGTACCTGGTAAAACGTACCGTATTGCTGACAATGCGAACTTTAATGATGACGAACAATTACCTGCCCGGGCCGTGGTCTATGATAATGAGAACATGTGTTTCTATACTATCAACTCCATTACAACGGCATTCCTGACTACTGCAACCAAGACATCAGGGATGACCTACGTATCTGGAGGATTCTTCAATCCAGATAAAGTTGGTATGAAATGCCTCTATGCTAACATCTCCGTGCGTAGTGAAACCGGTGCCAACCAGTTTATGGGAGTCTTTGAGGAAGCAGGAGGTAGACGACATTTATTGAAGTGTGGTATTGGATTTTGGGTGGAAGGTGCTAATCCCGGCACGTATTTTTCAGATCTTGGCGATGACCCTCTGACAGCCGAAAAGATTACAGAAGCTTCTTCTTTTGCATGTTCAGCACGCTTTCCGGGATATATGTTCTATGCCTGTGGCAGTGCCATCTATCTCTATAATGCGGAAAATAAGACTGGTATGCAGGTCTATAACTTGGGTGGGAACGAGGATATCAATCATATCGAATTTGACTATAAAAGCAATACGCTTCTCATAGCTTATCGAGATAAATCCCGATCGACACTTCCTGCCGGTTTTGCAGCATTAGAGGTGGGTACCGATGGTGGACTGCATCTGCAACTTACTGGTCGTCATGATGGTTTGGCTGACCGTATTGTTGACTTTGAGCGTAAATATTAGACAAAATGATGAAACTTCATATCTGCACCCTTTGGGCACTTCTCCTTGGGAATGTATTAAGCTTACAGGCTCAGGGAGTGACTTTTCGCAATGTGAGTTGGTCTGAATTGAAACAGCAGGCACAAGCTGAGAAAAAAGCAATTTTTGTAGATGTATATACCTCTTGGTGTGGTCCTTGTAAAAAGATGGATCGTGACGTTTTTAGTAAAGCTGAGGTGGGAAGTTATATGAATAGCAAATTTGTTTCTGTACATGTTGATGCGGAACGGCAGAAAGATTTTGGTCTGTTTGCTGAATATACACCGAGTGCCTTTCCAACATTCTATTGGTTGGATGCCGAGGGTAATCTTTTGGATGTTGAAAGTGGTTTCCTTCCTGCCGAAGATTTCTTGAAGCAATCAGAGAAAGCACTTCGGAATACGATAGGTGTGTGCTATCAAGCTCTGCAACGGCGTTGGAATGAAGGTGAACGTTCTCCTCGTTTTATAGAAGAGTTTATATTGGATGTCATGCCAAAGATACATGTGGACTCCGTTCGTAGCTATATGAATCGTTATTTGGAAAATTTAGGGACAAACGAACCGCGAACGAGGGAGGTGGGGAAAATGGTGATTCTTTTCCCCCAAAAGGTGGTAGATGATGCCGTATGGCGTACTTTCGTAGGCAATAATGATGAATATACACGTCTCTTTGGCTATGAATATTGGAAAAAACTCTATATGAATTTGGTACGGGTACCAATGGCAGGCCGAGGAGATAAACAGCAACAGGCTGAAGTCCTAAGATGTATTGATCATATAAACTTTCCCGATAAACAACTCTTTGCTGACCTTAGGGCCATGGAAAAGGATATCTTTGCCCATCGCTATGGTTCAGCCTTGAAGCAATCTCTTGCTATTGGCAAGGCGAATGAGAGTCGCTTACCTTATATTTATATGGAAATGTTCTATACTTATATTATTGGTGATTTTTTCTCAGCAGCTTATAAACCGTCAAAAGCAGAACTGACTGATATTGCAGAGTTGGGAGAGAAAGCCTTTCAATTGTACCCTTGCCAATGCTCTTTGATGTATTTGGCCGTGTCACAAGTTCGTTGCGGCGACTATAAGAGTGCTTATGAATCATTGGCAAGCCTGCCTTTCTACCAAGAGCCAGTCTTGTCGTCAGCTGTTTATAAAATGCTAAATCTGAAAAGAATTAAGCCGAATAAGTAGCCTCCCTTTGATAAACTATCATTCCGAAATACTCCCCCTCATTTCGTTTCGCGATGATGATTTGAATATTTGGGAAAGAAAAAAGCATTGCTTCGTGTTTGAGCGAAGCAATGCTTTTGTATGTAATGACGGTATGGTCGGTGGATTGTTACTTCTTGTCGATGTTTTCGGGAAGGATAACAACCGAAACCTTGTTGGCTACAGAGAGGAGTTGCTTAACCATAGCCGAGATATTCGCAGGTGTCTGTGCTTCTACCAGTCGCTTGTAGTCGGTGTGGTTGTCGTGTCCGGTGTGCTCGTAAGCATAGATGATGTTGCCCCAATAGCCATTGGTTTTCGCACGATCGTCGGCCTGCTTGAGCATCAGCGTCTTTACCTTCTCAAGCATTTCGGCATCGCAACTTTCAGCCAGTTCCTTCACAGCCGAGTTCATGATGCTCAAGGCGAGGTCTTTCTTCTCGGGCTTCATCGGGCAGAAACCTACCATCTGGGTCGTGTTCACACCATCGGTGCTGACAGCCAGAGCGCCTTGCGCGCCACAAGAGTAGGCCGCACCGGCTTCTTCACGAATCTTATTGAGGTATACCATCGACAGAACTTGGCCGGCCATGTCCATCTGAATGCTCTTTTCGAGTGTGTAAGGAATCTTATGACTCATCCAGAAGATGTAGGCATTGGCCTTCGGAGTTTCCATCTTGCGGTAGAAAGTGTTGTCTACGTTCTTGTCGGTGAGGTTCAGACGACGCACGCCCTTCTCGCCTTTGCCCTTTGCGGGCAGTGCGCCGAGGTAGCGACAGATGAGCGGACGGATAGTTGCTTCGTCGAAATTGCCCAGTATTTCAAAGTCCCAACCGGCAGCATTAGCCGTGCGTTCCTTAGCCATTTGCAGGATTCGGTCGTAGTTGACGCTCTTCAAGTCGTCTACCAATATCGGACGAGCGTAGGGGCTATGGTCGTAGAGCGCGTTGTTGACAGAGTCGCCGAAAGCTGTTTCCCACGAGAGGTTGCGATTTTTCAGCGCAACTTCCATCTGTTGCATGAGCGTGTTGTAAGCGCTTTCGTCCTTGCGGATGTCGGTGAAGTAGAGATAGATGAGTTGCAACATGGTCTCTACGTCCTTCGGAGTGGAGCTACCGTTGATTGTCATCATGCGTTCGCCCATGGAGAGAGAAGCTCCCGCAATCTTTCCGGCCAGTGCTTTGGGCAGTTCGGTAGAAGAGAATGCGCCCAGTCCGCTGCTTTCAACGACATCGTTGAAGAGCTTGGTGTTCACGTAATCAGACAATCCGTAGGTGCTGTTGCCCTTGCCACCCTGACCCGATAGCGTCACTTGGTCTTTCTTAAAGTCGGTTTTCTTCAGAATAACGCTTACGCCGTTGCTCAATGTCAGTTTGGTATAGCCGAATTTGGTGTTCTTTGTTTCCTTTTTGATTGTGCCGGCCTTAGGCAATTTCTTGATGAGCGGTTCGCTCTTCACGTTGTCCGTGTAGGCGGTGATTTCAGTTTTACGGGCCTCGTTGACGGCATTCGTCAGCTGTTCCTTGGTGGGATATACGTTGCCCTCTTTCTCTGTATTGAAGTTGACGATAACCATATTGCTATCGGTCTCATGCACAACCTCGGGCAGGAATTGGTTAATGGCCTCCAGCGGAATCATCTTGACGAGTTGTTTCATCATCTGATACTGGTAGTCAATCGAAGGAATGGGGTCGTTGTTGAGGAAATGACTCTTGTACGAATTGAAGAACGAGGTGTTGGTGCGCTTGTCTTTGTTGCTATAGAACTTTTCAAACGAACTTTCAAAGTTAACCTTGTAGCGGTCGTATTCCGTAGCGGTGAAGCCAAACTTAACCGCACGAAGCACTTCAACGAAGGCTGCCTTGAGGGCGTTGGCACATTGCGTGATGTCTTTAGGCGAAGTGCTGAGCGTGAAAGCGCCTTTGGTCTTGGCGAAGATATAGTCGCCATCACTGGCCGAAGCACTCAAGAAAGGACAACCGGGCTTCTGCGCCGCTTCTACGAAACGATTGTTGAGCATGCTGATGGCCGCGCCACGCACGAAGTTATATACCAAGTAATTAATGTTGTTCTTAAGCGAGTCGGGGAACGCGTCGTGCTTCATCATCAAGTCAACGTCCGACTGCTGATACTCCTTATCTTTGTCGATAATGACGATAGGCTCGGCATTGTCGGGCACTTGTTCTTCGATGATCGGAGCTTCGTTGACAGGATTCTTGATGTCGCCAAAGAGTTTCTTGACCATCGCTTCCATGTGGTCTACGTCTACATCGCCCACGATGATGATACCCTGATGGTCGGGGTGATACCATTTTTCATAATAATCGCGCAGTTCTTTTGGCTTAAAGTTGTCTACAACGCTCATCAGTCCGATGGGGAAACGCAGTCCGTACTTGCTGCCGGGGTAGAGAGCAGGCAGGTTGCGCTCAAACATACGGTTGGCCGCACTGGTGCGATCGCGCCATTCCGAGTGGATAACGCCACGCTCCTTGTCGATTTCGGCAGGGTCGAGGGTCAATCCCGTAGACCAGTCGCGCAGAATCAGCAAGCAAGAGTCGAGCGTCGATTGCGACTTAGTGGGCACATTGTCTATATTATATACCGTCTGGTCGATGCTGGTGTAGGCGTTGAGGTCGGCGCCAAACTCAATACCTTTCGACCGACACCACTCTATGAGGCTGTTGCCCTTGAAGTTGTCAGAGCCGTTAAAGGCCATGTGTTCAAGGAAGTGGGCCAGTCCGCGCTGGTTTTCTTCCTCCTGAATAGATCCCACTTTCTGTGCGATGTAGAAGTTCGCACGATGTTCGGGCCAGTTGTTGTGTCGGATGTAATAGGTCAGACCATTGCTGAGCTTACCGATTCTCACGTCCGGATCCACCGGAATCGTTGCTTCCTGTTGTGCCTGTGCCATGCCGGCGCAGAAGAGCAACGCAGCGACGAATAAGTTTCTGAGTTTCATTTCAAAATATTGATGTTAATTTTTATTTTAGATAACCTTTATAATAAAGTCGCAAAGATACATAAATATGCAACAAGAATGTACAAATTTAATGTGCGATATTTGATAATTATACTTTATTAAACGAAAAGACGCCGTCTCATAGCACGGCGTCCCTTCGAGTGGCGGTATTATTCTACTTGATACCCCATCTTTCTCAGTCCTTCAAGCACGCCCTTGTCGCCCGGCAGATGGCCGGCGCCAACTACGAAAAGCGTGGGGCGGGCCTGCATAATGGCAGGCATGAGGCGGAGCCAGTTGGCATTACGATGGGCGAGGAGGGCGTCTTCTTCCTCGGGCGTGGCGTCGCACCGGTCGCCGAGCTTCGTGTCCATGGCCGATTTCAGCGCCTTGATGTCCTGATTATTGTAGGCCTTGCTCATGGATTCTACCATTTCAAGGTAGTAGGCTTCGTGGTCGATGAGGCACATGAGCTCTTCTATCTGGCGTTTTATCGGCTTGCTGTTGAACAACAGATGACTCTGAAAGGCAAGTGTTTCGAAACCACCCACAGGCTTGTGGCTCTCCTTGGCTTGCTTCTGGAAATAGTGGTCGAGCTGGTTGTTGGGATCGAACTCGCCTGGATGCCGCATCAGATACATGAGCACGGTGAGTTGCGTCGCGAGCGTTGCCGGAGTCATGCGTCCGAACTGTGCTTCAATCTGTGGATTACTCATGCCCACGCCCATGGTTTTGACGAGAAAATCGTCGAATTTCTTATATTGTTCGGGCGTCAGAATCGTCTTGAGCGATTGTCCTTCGGGCAGCATCATGGCGTTTTGCATCTGCTTCAACGAGTCGGGATTCATCATGTCGTCGAACGAAACTTCGCCATATACCTGTTCGGTCTGGGCCACCGCGTCCTTAATACCGGCTATCTTGTCGACAAACGTGCCGCCGGCCAGATGGTGAGTGCCAAAGATGTACGAGGGTTTCGTTAGCCCTTTGCCTGATATTTTATACAGTAGCTGGGCGTTGGCTCCCAACGCGAACGCGCACATCAGAAGCAATGAAGTCATGATTTTCTTTTTCATCGTTATTATGATTGTATGTTTTTACTTGCTTTTTTATTCGTATTTTGCGTGATTTCGTTGATTTGTTCTATCATCCGGTCATTGGTCTTCTGTAGACTGCGGATAGTGAAGAAGACTATAAAGCCACCGATAATGGCTCCGACGAGCATACCTATGCTCAGACTGGCGAAGGAGATGTGTGCTCTCATGTCGGGAGAAGCATGCAGATAACTCTCTACGAGCATCCAAAAAACGCAGGCTACGATCAGCACCGTCATCCATATTTCCTTCTGTTTGCGCACCCGTTTCATGCGCACGAGCTTCTGAATAGTGCTAATAAGGTTGTCGCGGTCAAAATCCTCATCGTTGAGAGCTTTCACGTTGATACGGTAATCCAGCGTGACATCGACGACGCACAGGAGAAGTAAGACACTATAGGACAGCCAAGAGAAGTGAAAGAAGTGGTGGTGGAAGTTAAGATAGAGGAAGAAGACGGCCGCCAAGGGCACCAAGATGAAACTTTCTAAGAAGATAAACTTCTTCACCCAGGCCATTTTCGACTTCATTGACTCCCGCAACAAGTGGTCGTTGACAATCTCCTCGCGGTCGAGTTTCGATTTCAAGAGACTCAGTTGGGTCTGTATTTCCTTCAATTCAAGGCTTTCATCGTTTTTGTTTTCCATCTTCATTTTCCTTTCCGTGTTTCGTTAGACATGTTTTTGAGTTGTTCCTTGATGCGAAACAGACGCACCGACACGTTCTTAGGGCTGATTCCGACGACAGCACCAATCTCTTCGTAGCTGATATTTTCGAGCCACAGAAGGATAATCGCACGATCGAAGAGTTGTAAGCGGTTGATGCGTTCGTGAAGCATACCGATCTGTCGGGTGTCTTCGTCGTGATCTTCAAAAAGGTTTGCGTCCATGGAAAGCGGTACGGTCTTGCGTCGTTTCTTCTTCCGGTTGGCGGAAATGCAGGTGTTGAGGCAGACACGATAAATCCAAGTGCGGACGTCACAGCGTTGCTCGAATCTGTCGAAACCTTTCCAAAGATTCGTCAGTGTCTCCTGAAAGAGATCGTTCACCTCGTCTTCGTCTTTTGAGAACATGTAGCACATCGTATAAATAGTGCTCTTATGCGCTTTGATGAGATGGGTAAATTGCTGTTCTTGTGGGTTGTCGGTCATCTGTTTGCAAGATTAAATACATACGTTAGACGCACGATAGGATAGAAAAACTACACGAAAGGAGAAAAACCGAGCAAATGATTTCAAGCAGACGAGTGAATAACTTGGTTTAGAATCCAGTTTCGCAGCACGATGGCATGGTTGCATTCTTCGTCCTTGGCTCCGTAAAGCAGGGTTACATTGTGTCTTTGCAGCAACTCAATACACAGTTTGGCAAAGGCAGGAGCAGCGGGGTTGGCGTTGAGTTCGGCGATGTATTGGTCGGTGAACGCCTGAAATTTCTCGCGTTTGTGGCCGAACCACTGCCGCAGACTATTGGTAGGCGTTATCTCCTTGGCCCATTCGTTGATGGCAGCCTTGTCCTTGGTCATGCCCCGAGGCCACAGTTTGTCGGTCAGAATACGATAGCCGTCGCTTTCTTCTGCCGCCGCGTATACGCGTTTGATTCGTAGTTGGTACATCTATTTGCTCATCAGAGGTTGGTATAGATACACTGCAAAAATAAACGAAAGCGCGGAAATGCCCAAATTTTTCGACGATTTAATGAGGCTTCTGATTGTTTCGGAGGCTCAGCGGTAGCCGATAGCGGTGGCGTCATCCAACAAAAAAAGGACATGTCAAAAAGATGACATGCCCTTTGGCTTCAAATGATGTCTTTGTATGAATCGTATGTTGGCTTATTTGTGGCAGGACGGACACTGATTGAGGAATGAAACAAGCATCCAAACCGTCTTTTCCTGCGACCGCAAGTAGTCGCCCATGAGCGCAACCGTTACATCGTCGCCGGCTTCGTTGGCTACTGCCAGCACCTCGCGCTCGGCTTTGATGAGTAGCGAGAGCGTGTCGAGCACCTTTTGCATGCCGTGGCGGCCTGTCGGTTCAAAGCCGTCTTCTTGCAGACGTGCCACTTTCAGGTATTCGCTGTAACGGTTTTCGGGACGTCCGCCCAGCTGTAAGATGCGTTCGGCAATCTCGTCCACCTTCGTTGCTACATCGTTATAGAGTTCTTCGTACTTCTCGTGCAGGCTGAAAAAGCCTTTTCCTTGCACGTTCCAGTGAAGACCACGCAGGTTAGCGTAAAACACTTGGAAGTCGGCCAGCAGCAAACCCAGTGCGTTTACAGTGTTGACCACTTTGTTTTCATCGAGATGTAAGTAATCTAAAGTCTTCATTTTCTTGTCCTTTCTTTAATTGTAAATAATGTTTCTTTTTCTGATGCAAAGGTAGGGCTTATCGGAAAAGGACACAACAGATAAAATTTATCAAGCGATAGACAAAAAACTATGTCAGTAATCATCATGTCGGTGAACAGGCGGGCAGGCGGGCAGTTAGAGCATAAAATAGTCTTTCGCGCGCGTTTTTTGCTAGAGCTGAGAGAATTATATTCATTGCGCAGAGCTCCCTTTCGTCACCGTATCCATGGCCGCGTCCATTATCTTCCTCTGAGTGCTGTCCGGATCAATATCTTCCATGCTCATGCCTTCCCAGAATTTCTTTTCATGGAAATGGCGCATTTTTGCCTTCACATGAAGTGCCTCACATTTTCTGTCAAATTCGAGCTTCCTCATAGGACCTATGACCTGACCTGTCTCTTTATCTATAATCCAATAGCAATGTTTCATTTCTTTCAGTTTTGCGAATTGGATTAACAAACTGTCTTTTTCTTCCGCAATTTGATTGGAATCATACCATTCACTGCCATCGTAAAGCTGATAGGCTATAATGAATTTATTGTCATAGCCATAATTCAAGACCTGTGGGCGGATAAGAAGATCATAGAAAAGGCTGTTTTCCGTTTCTTCTTTTATCTTAACTATTATTCTGTCCTCCAACCATGCATAATGATTGCCTAAGTCTATATAGAACACACCAAGACACGAAGTCAGGAGGCTACAGAAGAGCAGGACAACGATATTTAATATTCTTCTACACATTATTTGTTATGGTATAACCCGTTAAAAATTATTTTAAATGGAGTTCCCGTACCATGCAGGATACCGGCACCTATGGTTTCGATGTTGCGCTTTATCGTATGCCAGTTGAAAAAATTGTCGGTATGTATATCAAAATCATACGTATCAGGCAATATACGAAATGAATTATTCCCCTGATACTCTACTGTAATTCTTCCATACACGAGCCCTACACTATAGTTTCCAGACGAAGTCAAGGTTTGTATTGACCAATGCTCACCAACTTTTCTGTTAGTAATGTCAATCTTTTCTAAATCTAATTTTGAAGCATCAACATAAATATCGCTGCCATCACCATATCCATACCAGTAGAATGCCTCTTCAAAAGATAGCTTTCCATCTTTCTGAATTTCTGATATGATTTTTTGCTTATATTTAGGATCTTTTTTTATTCGATTTCTTGATCTTACTTTCGCTGCTTCCGGGTTATTCATGGGGTCATACTGGTCATGCTGCGCATGATTCAATGCTCCTATCATCATTCCTTGTATCGCTCCTTGCAGGAAGTCGCCGCCCGTAACCCACGCAGCCAATCCGCCCATCGTCGTTGTTGAGGCTAGCATTAAGCCCCCATTTATATGTACACCTTGAGCAAAAGAACCTATGCCGGAAGAAAGGGCACCTGAGAGGAAGCTACTGCCGAATTTCTCGTTATTCGCTAATCCATAAAGCCCACCGGCAAGTCCATGCATGCCGGCACGCAACAATTCGCGTCCTAGACCGCCGACATTGCCCAAAAGAGAGCCTATTCCATAGGTGGCTGCCGAATAGGCCAGACTCAATAAACCCGCCGACAAAACGTTCTTGCCATTATAGGCTGCCTGCATCATGCTGTTGGCTACGCCAAACAAGGCAAAAGCGAAAACGGCGTCGTCAATACCAAACAGTTCCCCACTGTGATCTGTATATTTCAGCGGATTGTTCAGACAATAGCTATAGCGATTGAAACTCTGGCTGTTGTCGGGCAGCTGCACGTAGTTGTCGGGACTGAAGAAGCGACCGAGAACAGGATCATACAGACGACCGTTCATATTGATGATGTCAAACTCATTCAGCATTTCGTGTCTCGTGTAGCCACGGTGCAAGCCGATGGAATTGAGCGTTACGGTTTGTCTGCCCCACGCGTCGTATGAGGCTTCAAAAACTTTTGCCCCGTTCTCATCGATAACGGATATAATACTACCTAAATTGTCCGTAAAGGCGAGATAGGCTTTAAACACACCGTTTTCCTTGATAAGAATTGTATTGCCATCAAGGTAATAGAACTCGCGCGTTCTTTCCTTTTCCACAACCTTTTCATAATCTCCTGCATAGATGGTTGTCCGAATATCAGTGCCTTCTTTTGACAATTCTGAAATCCATCGTTCCCGGTCCGGACCATAAACAAAATCCATGCGAAGCCTTTTGCCTTCATCAGCAATCAGTTGAATTTTCCCGAAATCATTGAATGTAGTGGTCAGAACGTCACTGGAAATCTTGCCATCCGTATTATCTACTTCGGCAACAGCATGTGGGCGATTGGTCTCCTCATAACTATAATTCCCCACACCGGTCTTGAACAGGATATTCCCATTAGTAGCGTAGGAAATCTTCATGCGCTCGGCATATCCTTCCTTAACGCCTGTCAGCCGATCAAGATTGTCATATTCAAATGATTCTATAGGTCCTTGATTACGCTTCCGAGACAGTAGATTACCGGTAGTACCTTCATATTCAGTAGTCAGATACTCTATAGAAGTCCCTCCATTGATAAGCATGGCATTGCTTTCAAACCCTCTTTCATCAAGTCTACGGACTGCCCTCAACGCTTTTTTAAACAAGTTTACGGTGACCAAGCCATTATACGATTCCAGTTTGTTTATCGTGTAGCCATTTGCTGCGGTTTCCGTTTTAAAGCCGTTGTCATCATACGAGTAGGTTACTTCCAATCCACCGGGATAATGGGTTTTTGCAAGCTGATTCTTGCCATTGTATTCGTAGGAGAAGACAAAGGTTCCGTTGCCTCCTATACTTCGTTTTTCGGTTATCACACGTCCAAAGTGGTCGTGGGTGTATTCTATGGCGTTGTCTCCCATCGCTTTCTTGACGAGTCTGAGTTTTTCATTCCCGGAAGTTCCATAGCTGTAGGTTACGGTATGCTGTCCCAGCCGAGCAGAAGACAGACGCCCCAAATCATCATAGGTATTCGACGTCTTGATGCCCCTGCCGTCGATCTGCGTGAGCAAGGCTCCGTCTGCCGCGTATGTATAGGTCGTGGTTCCTGCGTCGGGATCTGTGAGCTTCGTCTGATTACCAGCTGCGTCATAACCCATTGTCACTGTAGAGCCATTGGTCTTGACACGACTCGGCTTACCATTGGAGAAATAAGTGTACGTCACTTCTCCAACAGGGTCAGTGGCTTTAACAACATTTCCCCATGCATCGATGGTCTTGGTGTAGCTACGCCCAGCAGTCGTTGACGTGACGGTACTATTCCCATAAGTATAAGAAGTAAATCTTCCAGAACTCGATTCGTCCGAGACTACTCTGCCACGTTCATCGTAGGTCAGAGTCTGCGTAATCACCAACAGTCCAGTCTTGTTCGATATGCGCGAAACTTCACCTCTGCGGTTATAGTCCGTGGTCTTAGTTATAGGCACTCCTCTCGCGCCTATCGACTCCCGCAGAACCTCATGCCCGCCTTTATCGTACCAAGTCGTAACAGCAGGCTTTCCTATTGTCGCTTCCTTGACATAATATTTCTTTGCGTCAGCTGTTCCCCAGCCTGTTTCATAAGCCGTCAATGTACCGTCAGAGGCCAGTAAGCTCAACTTCCGTCCCCATCCATCATAAGTATGTTTCGCCGTGAGCGGATTAGAAGGATCGGTGACGTCGCTCTCTGTCAACAAGTTACCCCAAATGTCGTATGTGAAAGTATTGACGGCGGAAGCCGGATGAGTATAGGACTTCACGACGAAACGTCCGGATGGGTCATAATCGTTGTATTTTGTTACGGCCTTTACACCATTGCCTGTAGACACAGAAGAAAGCACGTTACCATATACATCATAAGTCGAGGTGGTTTTCAGGGCCAATCCGGTTCCGCTGTTGGTGGTAGTGGTAAGGATATTACCCTTACTGTCATAGCCATAGGTCGTAACGGTTGTAAAAGGACTCGAATCATCCTTATGTTTCTGCGTCATCGTCAATATGGTAGGCAACCAGACATCGGCCTTATTCTGGAACCCAGAATAGGAAACTTTCTTATACATGTCTTCTCCACCATTTTTGACAGTCTCGTCCGTAACGACACCCTTTTCCACATCGTAATGTGTAATCGTGGTGGCGGTATTACCATCTAAGTCGGTAATGTCCTTTTGAGACACATACGCAAAATAGTTTGTCTTCCCTTGCTCCGCAATGGTGGTTTTTGTGACTACTACAGACGAACTGCTGCCTATCGTATTCGTTACCTTCAACTCTACAGGAATCCAGTGTTTCTCATCCCACTTGACAACGTTCATCTTCTCTGTCGTTCCCATGGTCATATTTTCTTTGGTCAACGTATTGAACCCAAGCATTCCCTTGCCGGCAATGTGGATGCGCAAGTCTTCGTAAAAATAATTCGTTGTTTGGCTTCCTACGGCGCCATTGTCAGCTGTCACCTTTGCCACGACAGACAAAGGAAGTGTGTAAGTATTGACCGGATATTGCTGTGGAAGTGTCCGTTTGTAGACAATCGGATTGGTAGTATAGGCATATTGGATTCTACTGGTGTTGTCCATTCCGTCCGTTATGCTTACTATCTTCCCGAAAGAAGACATGTCATCTCCGATTTTATACACATTAATTTTCTCGTCAAACGTATCATCCGTACTATTTAGCTTGCTCCCATAATTGGCAAGCTCCATATATCCGTCACCATCAAAATCCCCCATGAAGATAGTACACTCCAGTGCGTCTTCTTCCCGATCTTTTGTATAGCTATTGGCTAACTGGAAAGTTCTACCAGTGGAGATCAGCCATTTGACGGGTGTATTGACATATTTCGTCTTATAGCCAGGAAAGGGGCCTTTCTTATATTCTGACTTTGCGACCATTACATCTGACCGGCCATCGTGGTTTATATCACATACGGATATAGAGAATCTCTTGTTATCCTTTCCACTGAACCCATCTGCGACACCAATATTCATAGTCTTTGTAGAAGTAAAAGTTCCATCACCATTGTTGTGGGCTATCCACAGGTGGGATTCGCCAGAAACATTATAAACAAAATCTATCAATCCGTCACCATCAAAGTCTCCTTGCTGCATTCTCCAATGGTCACAGAAGTCTGTCCCTCTCTTCGTATTTGCTTCCATAAACTTTGGCGTCTCAGGAGTTCCTCCATTGTTATAATAGATTTTATAATCATTATCGGATAACAAAATCAAGTCAGCCAAGCCATCATTATTATAGTCACCGGCAAATATCTTTACAGGATCGTACGCAAGATCGAGTTTAAGTTTTGTTATATCCAGTTGTGTTCCTTCTTTAAGTTTTGCTATTGAGCAGGGATAAAAACCATCCTTCTTCTCCCGTTCCACACAAATGATACCATCTTTTCCATTCCCATCCGTATCTAAAACAGTAAATAGCGGTTTGTCATCAGACGTTTGAAGTTGTATGGGAACGGGGGTTGCTGCCCCAGTCCGACCAGCGACGACATCAGCTCCTAAAATAAAATAGAAATCCTCTTCGTTCCAGTAGTCTTTAGCTTGATTATGATATGATATTACCAAGTCATTATAGCCGTCGCCATCAAAATCCATTGCAGATGTTCCACCTAGCACCCTATCTAAATCTCCCATTGAGAAAGAAGCAGGTAATGAAAAGATCATTGGAGTTTCATAGGTTACATTTCCTACCGGGCTGACCTTACTTCTACTAATGTATACATAGGTTTCATCATGCTGGTACTTTCCATTGTACCATGCATAATCCGTAACTTTTACCTGACTAATTCTAACAATATCACTAATACCATCTCCCGTTAAATCCACGGCAAGAAATGCCTTATCGCCCTCTTCTATGTAACTTCTGGTATCGGACGTTGACACATCAATCTTGGAGGTTCGAATGTATGAGTCTGTAGGAATTTTCCAATTCAATATGACTGGAGGTAAAGCTTCTCCTTTGCCATTCTTTTCCACTACTTTTACAAGAAGAGTCCAATCATCAATCTTACTCGATAATCTACCGTCATAATCCAAAGTGTACGTTCGATATACGGAATTGTTGCATGAACTTGTGATGGATGACAGGCATACATCCATACGCCCCTGCTGGTCTTCTATCGTAAACGGCCGTGAATTCGTTCCTATCGATTGATAGTCAAAATGAATTTTATTGACTATCCCCCGATTTTTCACGCTATTCATTCCATAGGTTATCTCATGGGGCCTAACGTTAAGGTCGCTGACCGTATAATCATAGTTTATGTAGTTACCATATTTGTCTTCAACCTTGTTAATATGCCATGAGGCTATACGTAGATCTCCTTCTTTATTTTTATAACCAAGCTTTGAATTAAGAGTCTTGCCATACTGATAAACCTTACCGTCGCTTGTCCTTACTTCAAACCAGGTACTTATCCAACTGCTTGTGTAGGTTCCATGTATGATTACTTTTGTAAAAGGATTACCTTCCATAGTATAGATAGCACCGTCTTGTCCCGCTGTACCCGATTGTAAAATCAATCGTTTCCCATCAAGAAAGTAATTATCATTGGCCGTATATGTGACACCGTCCCTTCGTCCCTCATCAAACAGATTATGTCCACCTCTTGTTATCGCGGAAAGCCCTGTGATATTTACTCCAAACCCTGCAAGGCCATATCCGTAAGATTGGCTATTATATGACAAACAAATTTGCGGTGTCAGTGGGCCTCCATTAGGCACCTTTATTTTCAGATTATATATGGCTGCTCCAGAATTTGATACGGAGAGTTCTCCTTCTGGACTACCGACCGCATTCTTTTCATCAGGCATATGTAGCGCCGTAGAAACTTGGGATGCAGAAGCAACTATTGTTTGTGAAACATTTGACAATGCAAGCAATACGCCACAAAGATAGATTCTCATACGTTTTATTTCTTGATGATTTTCCATGTTGTAGACTGATTATTAATGGTTATTTTCAAAAGATAGATACCAGAAGGCTGATTGTTGATATTTATATCTACACATCCATTGACAACCTTACCCGTCAAGATCTGTTTTCCTTGATTAGTATATATCCACCATACACATTTATCCGAGTCTGTCAAACTCAGGATACGAACCTTCAAATCTCCTTCGGTTGGGTTGGGATAGATTGATACTGTATGTTCACGGAGTGCTTCTACGTATATTTGATTTTGCGAATGAAATGCCTCCGGTTTTGCCATCCCTTTGGGAGAAGTCATGATTATCTTACGTTTTACTCGGTTGCCGCCCGAATCGTAACCGTACCCAATCTGATTCTGTGCAACAGAAATGAATGGTAATAATAATAGATAAAAGGATAAACAATATTTTTTCATAAGCTAAAAATATAAATTGATTAGATTATTTTTTACTAAAAAACAACGCCTTCTCTGTGTCTGATTATTTAAGGTAAAAGTTGTTTCTGCTGACAAATATAGTGAAAGATAGATTACAAACAAAGAAATAAATTATAAATAATGTTTCTTTTTCTGATGCAAAGGTAGGGCTTATCGGAAAAGGACACAACAGATAAAATTTATCAAGCGATAGATAAAAAGCTATGTCGGTAATCATCATGTCGGTGAACGGGCGGGCAGGCGGGTGGTTAGAGCATAAAGTAGTCTTTTGCGCGCGTTTTTTAGTTAAATTCGTTGTGAAAAAATCGTACAAACCGCTCTTTTATTTTGCGTCAGGAAAAAAGTTTTCGCAAATAAGCCAAGCATTTTGATAGTTGACGAAAAGTAGGCAAGCAGCTGATAATCAGCTGTTTGTGAAGAAACACGATGCCCGGGCGTCACAAAAAGGGGGCAAAAACACTGAAAAAACGGGCTAAAAGCATAGCTTTTGCCCGATGAAAGCAGCCCTTTTACATGCCAAAAGCTATGCTTTCACCTCCTAAAAGGGCTGCTTTGGCCGTGCAAAAGCTATGCTTTGACATCGGAATACGATAAAAATGGTTTGCCGTTAGCGTAGAAAACGCAGTTTTATCTCTGTTTTTCTCTCTGGTTGAAGAATTTTTAGAGGCCGTTTTTATGATAGAAACATTACATTTCTATTGCGTGGCATGTGGCGTGAAAACGGAAAAAGGCCGAAACGGAACGTGATGAATCACCGCCCTGCCCCCATCTCTTTGCGCATAATCTACTCCCTTGAATCTCGTTCTGTTGCCTTCATACACTCAATAAAAGAATAATTTATCAAATTTTATTCACTCACAAATGACCGTTAAGATTTGATCATCTAACATGAAAAAGAGAGTTGACGAGCTTTCATTTCTTAAGTAAATCTAATTTTCGTAGTATTCTTGCATCTTTTAAAAGAAATATTTGGAAAACACAGAATTTGATATAAATTTACAGCAAAATTTACCTATCGTATAAAAATCAGATCGCAAATGAAGCGCTATATTATAATATTGTTATTAGCGATACTAATAACCTTAATTCCCTTTCTTTTGGGTTTTCGAGATTTAAAAGAAACAATGATTAGCTTCTTGAGTGGAATACTAATATTCATTCCATTGGGAATATGGTTAGGAAAGAAGTTGGAAGAAAGACAATCAAAGGATTGAGCATGATGCTTAATCCTTTGATATTATAATTATTGTCGTGGTTTGCACTACCATAATCCGAACGATACAACCGTTCAGAGCAAAGAGAATACGATTATCTTATACGTTATTGCGGATCATAGCCTTGCTGTTTGCCAACGATTAATTTGAAAACAACTGATCCATCAATATCCTCCACACGGCGATGATATGGCAAATGCTGCCCGCAAGGACGAAGAAATGGAATACGGTGTGCATGTATCTGCGCCTGTTGAGGCTGTAGAACACGGCGCCGGTGATGTAACAGACGCCTTCGGCTATAATCCAGATGAGGTCGGCCGTGGCAAGCGAGTCGACCAAAGGTTTGAAAGCGACGAGCACGCTCAGTCCCATGCCCACGAAACAACATGTTTCTAAATTGCTGTGATCTTTGAGATGGACAAAGCTTATGACCGTTCCGACCAAGGCGCAAAGCCAAATAAAGACGAACAGACTCCAGCCCCAATACCCCTGATCGCGCAGCACGATGAGCGTGATGGGCGAATAGCTGCCGGCAATATGCCAGTAGATGGCGGCGTGATCCCACCGTCGCAGCCGCTCTTTCCACTTGCTCCAGGCCGAAAGAGCATGGTAGGCCGTCGAGGCGATGTACGACATGAGCATGCCGAATAAATAAAGAATCACGCCTGCGGTAGCCCAACCGTTGCCGTGGGTGAAGCACATATAAAGGAATATGGCTCCTACCACTGCGCCGATGAGGATTCCGGAGGCGTGACTCCACGCGTTCCATAACTCTTCCCGATGACTGAAATGTATCCGCAGCTTCATGCGGCTAAAGTTACGGTAAAGAAACGGAAACGCAAAACAATCGGTCTTTTATTTCGCTGACGGCCGTTTAGGCAGCGTGTTGGCGTGTGCCCATGCGGGCTTCCACCACGTTGACTACATAGTCGCCCAGCTTTTCGCACTCGCCGATGATGTCCATATACATCGTACCGATGGCATAGGTGTAGCGATGTTCGTTTACGTCGCTGATGTTTTGGGTCTTCAGCTGGTTGCGATAGTTGTTAATTTCGTTCTCAATATTGAACGACGCGTTGGCATCGATGGCTTCGCGGCTCTTCACGAACATGATGTTCATGTGCGTCAGCGCGTCGTTGGTCAGTCCGAACATCTGATGGATGTGGTCATACTGCTCTGCCGTGAAGTCTTCCTTGCCCGAATGGCGGCGGTTGATGGTGCGTGCGAGGTTGTAACAGCTGTCGCCGATACTTTCTATCTCGCTGATTTCGCGCAGCATGGCTCTGATTTTGCCCTTCGTTTCGTCGCTCAAATGGGCGTTGCTCACTTGATCCAAGTACTTGGCAATCTCTATTTCCATGTTGTCGCTGATGCTTTCATACTTCTCGATACGGGTAAAGAGCTTTACGAAAGTTTCGTTGTCCTTCGTCTCCAGCAGTTCCATTACCATGCCAAACATACGCTGGATGCGTTCGCCAAAGCAGCTGATTTCCTTTTGTGCTTCGAGAACGGAGAGCTCGGGAGTCTTCATAATGCCGGCCTGAATGAAGCGCAGACGGAAGTCTTCCTCGTCTTTGTTGGCCTTGGGCTTGATGGCCCAGCACACGAATCGCTCAATCCAACGGATGAATCCCGCTAAGATGCAGGTGTTGGCCAAGTTGAACGACGTGTGGAAAGCTGCCAGTACGAAGCTCAGTTTGGCCGCGTTGGCTAAGAAACCGGGCTCACTTTTGGCCATATCAACGTCGTAGCCGACCCATCCGCACACCATATTGATGAAGGGTTTGAAGATGATGAGCACCCACAACACGCCGAATACGTTGAAGAACATGTGAGCCAAAGCTGCCCGACGGGCCTGCGCGTTGGCTGTCAGCGCGGCCAGATTGGACGTGACGGTCGTACCGATGTTTTCGCCCATCACCAATGCGATGCCCTGATAGATAGGCAGCACGCCGGTAGAGCACAGAATCATCGTGATAGCCATGATGGCAGCCGAACTCTGTACACACATCGTGAGCACGCTACCGATGAGCAGGAATACGATCGTAGTGACGAAACTATTGGGGTCGAACGAAGCGAAGAAGTCGAGCACAGGCTGATTGTGGGCCAAGTCCATGTCGATTCCGGCCTGTCGCAACGTGCCCAAGCCTAAGAACATGAATGAAATGCCGAAGAGAAAGTCGCCTATGAGTTTTCGTTTCTTGGAGTAGATGAGAATAATACCGATGAAAAAGGCCGGCCATACGAAATCGGTAATGTTGAAAGAGAAGCCGGCACTCATGATCCAAGCTGTAAGCGTGGTTCCGATATTGGCACCCATGATGACCGAAATGGCCTGAACGAGCGTCAATAGTCCCGCGTTGACAAAGCTAACGGTCATCACGGTCGTGGCTGTTGACGACTGAACGGCTGCTGTAATAAAGGTTCCTGTGAGAATACCGGTGAATCGGTTGGTGGTCATGGCGCCCAAAATGTGTCGCAACTGCGGCCCCGCCATCTTCTGGAGACTGTCACTCATTGACTTCATACCAAACATCAAGAGAGCCAGTGCACCAATAAGTTTAAAAAAAATCCAAATCGACATATTTTTATCTAATTAGTAATCAGCAAGTCGATAATTATTACTAACTTTACATTCGTCTAACCTTATGAGCTTTAAAACGGTCAATACGAATGAAACAAGTAATACAAATCTGTTGCAAAAATAACAAAAAAACTCAAAACATAGCTATTGGCAGTTCACTTTCTGACGCTTTCCGGGAATTTAATCTAAATATGCCTTACGGCCCAATCTGTGCCAAGGTCAACAACAAAGTGGAGGGTATGCACTATCGCGTGTACCGAAGTAAGACCGTGGAGTTTCTTGATATGCGGTCGGCCTCGGCCTCGCGCAATTATACCCGCACGCTGTTCTTCGTGCTTTGTAAGGCCGTTCACGACCTGTATCGCAACGCCAAGGTCGTGATTGATATTCCCGTGTCGAATGGCTACTACGTAGATTTGAAACTCGATCACGCTGTTACTACGGCCGATGTAGATCGTATTCGGCAGCGCATGCAGCAGATCATCGACGCCCGCATGCCTGTTCGTCGCTACGAGGTGCTCACGGAGAAGGCGCTGGCCGTTTTTCGGGAGAAGGGCGACGAAGCGAAGGTGAAATTGCTCAGCAACTCGGGGTCGCTCTACACGACCTATTACCAGATTGACGACTACGTAGACTACTTCTACGGTGCGCTGCTCACCAATACATCGCAGCTCTATCTCTTCGGTCTGGAACCTTATTACGACGGCTTGTTGCTACGTATCCCCTCGGCGACCGACCCCGGTGTGCTGCCCGAAATGACGCGGCAGGACAAGATGTTCGACATTTTTAAGGAGCACCACGCGTGGCAGCGCATCCTCGGACTGCGTACGGTGGGCGACTTCAACGAAGCGGTGGCCGCCGGACATGCCACCGATATCATCAACGTGAGCGAGGCCTTGCAGGAGAAGAAGATTGCTTCCATCGCCGATCAGATTGCTTCAAGACCCGAAGTGAAGCTCGTGCTGCTGGCGGGGCCGTCCTCTTCGGGCAAGACAACGACGTGCAAGCGGCTCTCCGTGCAGCTGTTGGCCAATGGTATCAAGCCGTTGCAAATATCGCTCGATGATTATTTCGTCGACCGGGAGCAGACGCCGAAGGGCGAAAACGGCGATTATGACTACGAAAACATATACGCGCTGAATCTGGAACTCATCAATCAGCAGTTTCAGGCCCTCTTTCGTGGCGAGGAAGTGCTACTACCACGGTATAACTTTCAGACGGGGCGGAGCGAAAAGGGCGATAAGCGACTCCGCATGGCCGATAATAACGTGCTCATCGTGGAGGGAATCCATGCCCTCAATCCCAAACTGACGGCACAGATAGCCGAATCGCAGAAGTTCAGGGTGTATGCTTCGGCCCTCACCACCATCCTCCTCGACGACCACAACTACATCCCTACTACCGACAACCGCCTTCTGCGGCGCATCATCCGCGACTATAAGTATCGTGGTGTGGACGCTCGGGAGACCATTCGCCGCTGGCCCAGCGTCAGAGCGGGCGAGAACAAATGGATCTTTCCTTATCAGGAGAATGCCGATGTGATGTTCAACTCGGCCATGCTCTACGAGTTGGCGGTTATCAAGACGCAGGCCGAGCCGCTGTTGCAGCAGGTTCCGGAGAATTGCGAGGAACATAGCGAGGCTTATCGGCTACTCAAGTTTCTGCATTATTTCACGCCGTTGTCCTACAGAGATTTGCCACCTACCAGTCTGTTGCGCGAGTTTCTGGGTGGCAGTTCCTTTAAATATTAGGTTGTTTTCGACCTGTGCATGAAAGCGTCATGGGCTTGTGAGGCCTGTGAAGCGCATTCGCCAAAACCGATAAATCACCAATCACTTAATAACAATGAAAAAGTTTTTAGTATTTTCCCTGGCTTTAGCCTGTGCGGCAACGCTGTTTGCCCAAAATCCAAGAGTGGACTTTAAGAACAACCGCGACATGGCGGCCGACGCCTATTGGGCCTATCCCGGCCCTACCGGTCAGCTTACGCCGACGCCCGAAGGCTATATACCTTATTATATAAGCCACTATGGACGCCACGGTTCGCGATGGCTCATCGATCCGAAAGACTATACCGAACCGGTAGCCATATTGAAAGAGGCCGACAAAGCCGGCAAACTGACGGCCACGGGTAAGGATGTGTTGCGCAAAATGCAGTTGTTGGACGACGCGGCGCGCGACCGTTATGGCGAACTGACACAGCGTGGAGCCGAGCAGCACAAAGGAATCGCGCTGCGCATGATTCGTAACTTCCCGGAAGTTTTCGCCGGTCCGACGAACATCGACGCCAAGAGTACGGTGGTAATCCGCTGCATCCTCTCTATGGAAAATGCCTTGCACCAATTGCTGTTGGTCAATCCGGAGCTGCGGATTACACACGATGCCAGCCATCACGATATGTATTACATGAACTTAGAGGACAAAAAACTGCAGGCAAGGAGGAAAAGTGACGAAATCAAGAAAGTATTTGTGCCGTTCAAAGCCAAGTATGTTAAGCCCGAACGTGTGATGAATCTGCTTTTCAACGATAAGGAATACTGGAAGAACAATGTAGATAGCGGTAAGTTGTTCAGCAAGTTGATAAAGAACGCGAGCAACATCCAGAGCACCGAACTGCGTCATCAGATTTCGTTGTGGCCCATCTTCAACGACACCGAAATCTATAACTATTGGAAGACTAACAACGCGTGGTGGTATATCAACTATGGTGGCAGTCCGCTCAGTGGCGGCATTCAGCCCTTCAGCCAGCGCAACCTGTTGCGCAATATCATTGAGACGGCCGACAGCTGCTTGCGCCTTGACCACCCCGGAGCAACGCTGCGCTATGGTCATGACACGATGGTTATGCCGCTGACCTGCCTGCTCGACCTCGACGGAATGGGCAAGTCGATCAATGATCTTGAAAAGATAGATCAGGAAAAATGGTGCGATTATAATATCTTCCCCATGGCCTGCAACATTCAGTTCATCTTCTATCGCAAGTCTGGAGCCAACCCCGGCGATATGAGCGACATCATTTTTAAGGTGCTGCGCAATGAGAACGAGGCGACGCTACCCATCGCTACCGACATCGCGCCCTACTATCGCTGGAGCGATTTTAAGGCTTATTTCGAGAAGAAGCTCGACAGCTATGACCCCGAAGAAGCCCGATTTAAGAATTGAGAATGTTCTGATGGGTTTGGATTGGGGCAAACTTATCTGACTGGTTTGCCCTAATCAGACTAGAAAATGTTCCTAATCGGTCAATAAAAAAATCCCGACGATTCACTGAAGAACCGTCGGGATTACTATTTTTAAGCTATTCTGATGTTGCTTTAATTGGTTTTAGCGAGACTCGCTTTCACGCCGTGGGCGACGCTCACCACGTTCCGGACGTGGACGACGTTCGCGTTCTACGTAGCCTTCGGGCTTCGGCAGGAGCGCACGGTGAGAGAGTTTGTACTTACCGGTCTTGGGATCGATTTCCAAAAGCTTCACGCGCAACTTGTCACCTTCCTTAATTCCGGCGTCTTCTACCGTTTCGAGACGCTTCCAATCTATCTCTGAGATATGGAGAAGACCATCGCGACCCGGCAAAATCTCAACGAAGCAACCGTAAGGCATCACCGAACGAACGGTACCCTCATAGACTTCGCCTACTTCGGGAATGGCTACGATGGCTCTAATCTTGGCTATTGCTGCGTTGATGCTGTCTCTGTTAGGTGCAGAAACCTGTACCTTTCCTACGCCGTCGGCCTCGTCAATCGTGATGGTAGCACCTGTATCTTCCTGCATTTGCTGGATAATCTTGCCACCGGGGCCAATTACCGCGCCGATAAACTCTTTCGGAATATCGAAGGCTTCTATGCGTGGAACCTGCGGTTTCAGTTCGGCGCGTGGCTCAGAGATGGTCTCCATCATCTTATCGAGGATGTGTTCACGACCGGCCTTGGCCTGCATGAGCGCCTTTTCGAGAATTTCGAAGCTCAGACCGTCGCACTTAATGTCCATCTGTGTGGCGGTCAGACCATCGCGTGTACCCGTTGTCTTGAAGTCCATGTCACCCAAGTGGTCCTCATCGCCGAGGATATCGCTCAGGATAGCGAACTTGTCTTCGCCCGGATTCTTGATCAAGCCCATGGCAATACCGCTCACCGGCTTCTTCATTGGTACGCCGGCATCCATCAGCGCGAGTGTTCCGGCACATACAGTGGCCATAGACGACGAACCGTTAGACTCCAGAATCTGGCTCACCAGACGGATAGTATAGGGGAATTCCTCCGGAATCTGACCCTTCAGACCGCGCCATGCCAGATGACCGTGGCCGATTTCACGACGACCTACGCCGCGTTGAGCCTTAGCTTCACCCGTAGAGAACGGTGGGAAGTTGTAGTGGAGGAGGAAACGCTGATAGTTCTTGTACAATACATCGTCCACGAGCTTCTCGTCGAGCTTGGTTCCGAGCGTACAGGTAGAGAGCGACAGCGTCTCACCACGCTGGAAAAGGGCGCTTCCATGTGGCATAGGCAGCGGAGATACCTCGCTCCAAATGGGGCGGATTTCGTCGGTGGCACGGCCGTCAAGACGCAAACCTTCGTCGAGGATGCAGCGGCGCATCACGTCGCGCATCACATCTTCGTAGTAGCGAGCGGCCAGAGCATGCTTCTCGTCGCGCTCATCATCCGACAGATCGGTGTGTGCTGCGTCATACTTTTCTATGAAGTCAGCCAGCAATTTGTCGAAAGCTTCGTGGCGTGCGTGCTTCTCCAAAGCCTGATGATTGATGTCGTAAGCGGGTTGATAAAGCTCGTTCTTAATCTGTTGACGCAACTCTTCATCGTTCACCTCGTCATCATATTCACGCTTCTTGTCGGTACCTAACTCTTTGGCAAGCTCATCTTGCAACGCGCACATGGGCTTGATAGCCTCGTGAGCAGCCTTAAGCGCGCCGATCAGATCAAGTTCTGACACTTCTTTCATCTCACCTTCCACCATCATGATGTTGTCTTTGGTGGCAGCGATAATCAAGTCCATGTCGGCCTCGCCCATCTGTTGGAAGGTTGGGTTGATGACATATTCGCCATTGATGCGTGCTACACGCACCTCTGAAATCGTATAATCAAAGGGGATGTCGGAGCAAGCCATAGCTGCAGATGCAGCAAATCCGGCCAATGCGTCGGGCTGATCTACGCCGTCGGCAGAGAGCAACATCACCTGTACATAAACTTCGCAATGGTAATCTGATGGGAAAAGTGGACGCAACGCGCGGTCCACAAGGCGTGAAGTAAGAACTTCATCGTCGTTGGCTTTGCCTTCGCGCTTTGTAAAGCCACCGGGAAAACGACCTGCGGCGCTGTACTGCTCACGATAATCTACTTGCAAAGGCATGAAATCTGTACCCGGAACTGCTTCCTTTGCTGCACAAACAGTTGCGAGGAGCACTGTGTTGCCCATGCGGAGAACCGCCGAGCCATCAGCCTGTTTTGCAACTTTTCCGGTCTCAATTGTGATGGTTCTGCCATCAGGCAATTGAACTGTTTTTGTAATAACGTTCATCTAAAAAATTAAAACTTTATTGTTTTGACTAACATCTAATAAATATATATCATTGAAATATACATCCTTTTCAATCGTTGTTGTCACGCAACCATTTAAAGAATTTGTGAGTAAATGGTTGCTAAATAAGTACCTTTACTCACAAAACGCTACAAAGTTAGTTATAAAAACACTATTTATTCGACCGCGTCTTTGATAAACAGTTGATTTTTACGGATTTTTAATGATTACCCAAAAGATTTTCTCCAACGAAACAGTGGAAGAAAAGACATTGGGTAATCATGGTTTGCTCTTGATCTTAGGTGACAGAATAGTGGAATAATCTTCTTATTTCTCCACCCAACCTGCATTTTGATCTATGCCTTGGAAGCGTACTTCGTTCCAGGGAATGGCTCCGTAGTACTGATAATCGCGGAAGGCACGCTCGGCTTTCTGGTTCTTCAGTTCTTCTACGGTGTAGGTCTTGGTGCCGTCTGTATGGTAGACAATCTTCATGAGGCGCAGCGGATTGGTTGAGCCATTGAGGTCTTTCACGGCTGTTCCCAAGCGAAGTTTATCCCAGTAAATGGTCTCTTCAAAGGCCATTTCCACACGGCGCTCGTTCTGAATCTGCTCAAGCGTGATATCGCTGAGCGGATGCATGTGAACGCGTTGGCGTACCTGGTTCACCTTTTCTAAAGCCGTTTTGGTGTCGCCTGTACGGAACGCGGCTTCGGCGTAGTCGAGTAGTAACTCGGCATAGCGCCAAATGGGGTAGTTTTGCTTGCTTCCCTCGTTGTCCTTGTAGGGGAAGGTTGTCTTGGGATCGAGGAACTTGCGCATGTAGTAGCCTGTGCGGCTGAAGCCGTTGCTACGTCCCGTGCCGTATTTGGTGAGTCCGCTTTGGGCCACTTCCTTACCTTTCTTGTCGATGATGTAGTGTAGTTCCATGACGCTGTCGCGGAAAACGGTGCCATCATAGAGCACGTTGGCATAGAAACGATAGTCGCGGTTGGCGTAAGGATTCTGCGGATCGAAAGCCTTTCCGTCGCGCATGCCGTATTCTTCTACATGGTTCTGTGTGGGACAATAGGCACATTGCGTACCCGTGAGTACGGGTGGCATGGCTATTTGGTCAAGTGAATGGGCTCCTTCGCTGGTCAGTTTCGATTCGCCGTGCTGGTATTCCAAAATGCTTTCCGCATTGTTGTGCTGCAAGAACAAGTCGTGGTAGCTTTGTGCGATGTCTGCTTGTTTGCTACCGCTCACCGGCATGAGCTTATACTGGTTGAGTGCGTCGACAGCCTTGTAGGCCTCAATGGCTTTCAGCATGTAGGCGCGGTTTTGATCATCGGTGAAACCATAGTATTCTTTTTCCTTATTTTGGAACTGCGGGCTGCCTACCCAGAAGTAAGTCTTAGCCTTGAGCATAAGCGCTGCGCCCTTGGTGACGCGTCCTAGATTACGGTTGTCATGCTTCACAGGCAACGCTTCTGCCGCTAAATCTGCCTCATGAGCGATGAATTCGGCCATTTGGGTGTAGCTGGCACGTGGGAATCGCTCGTCGCTATGCAGCGGATCGTATGTGTGGTCGATGAGTAGCACGCCACCAAAGCGCTGCATCAGCAAGTAATAGTAGTAGCCACGGAAGAAGTGAGCTTCGCCCAGAATGCGCTGCTTGTAGGTAGTGGGCATTTTGTCGGCATTCTCCAACAAACGGTTGATGCTCTGAATCTGCAAATAATAAGCTTTCCAGCGGCTGCTTCCGTAAAGGATGACGGTGCTTTCTTTTGACGCGATCTCTTCGCCCACACCCGAGTTTACCCAGTTAGCCATGCCGTAGGTAGACTGATCTGCATAGAAAGCGGGCGTAATGTATGACATATACTTCATACCGAAGAACGATGAAGTAGACATCATTGATTTCCAACCATTATTCATATTGCTGTACCATGCCATGGTATATTCATCGAGTAGGTTTTCGGTTGTCCAAATGCTCTCGTCGGTGAGCTTGTCTTCGGGCGCTTCGTCGAAGAGCGCGTTGCAACTGCTCAGCGTCAGCATGGCGGCCAGTGCCATGCAACCAGCCGTGATATATCTGTGGAAAAAAGTTTTATTCATAATTGAAATGTTTTGAAGGTGGAACGACTAAAAACCGATGTTCACGTTGAAGCCGTATGAGCGCTGAATGGGGTAGCCCATGTGTGACTCTGGATCCATGTGTTTGAGCTTACTCCATGTGTGGAGGTTACTGGCCGTGAACGAAAGCTGTACCGTGCTGATGGGCAAGTGCTTAATTAAAGACTTCGGCAACCGGTAGCCGATATTAATGTAGCGCCAACGCATGAAACTATTGTCGCGCAGCCAGAAAGTTGACTTCATACGGTTGTTGTCACTCGATGGCGTAATCTTGATGCGCGGATAGGCGGCATTGGGGTTTTCGGGCGTCCATGTGTCTGTCAGGTGATAGTCCTGGAAGCGTTGGAGCGTACCATTCTCCAACGAGTAGCTATCGCTGATATACTGTTTGTAGCCAGCCACGCCTTGGAACATCGTGTTAAGGAAGATTCCCTTCCACTCAACACCCAGCTTCAGACCATAATTGAAGTCGGGATAAGCCGATGCCTTCATGTGGATAAGGTCTTTCTCGTCGAGCACGTTATCGTTGTTCTGGTCTTTATATTTGATGTCACCCGGCTTGATACCATAGTTTTTGCCTTGCCACGATCCATTCTGGTCGAGTTTGTAGTTGTCGATTTCTTCCTGTGTTTGGAAGAGCCCGTCCGCCTCATAGAGGAAGATGTCACCCGTTGAGAGGCCTTTGCGGCGCAGGTTTTCCAGTGCGTTAGTCTCGTCTCCGTAGTCGATTACCTTGTCGCGACCCATTGATAACGTGAAATCTGCATTGTAGCGGAAGTCTCGTCCGACGGTGTTGCGATGGGTAACGGTCAAATCGTAGCCCCATGCTTTGATCTTACCATAGTTCATGTTGGGCACGGTGGCTACGCCCGTGGAAGAAGGATAGAGATATCCGGGTGCCGCTGTGATGAGGTTAGTGCGATAACGCCAGTAGTATTCTAAGGTTACGCCGAAACGATTGTCCCAGAATCCTAAGTCCAGTCCGAGGTTATAGTCACGGCTCTTTTCCCATTCCAGTTCCGGATTGGGATAGCTACCACTGGCCTGTACTGAAGGCAGGTGGACGCCGCCGATATTGTAGCCGTTGCTCGGCGAATAGATATAGGTGAGTAGGTAGCTGTAATCACTGATACCGCCGTCACGTCCCAACAGACCCGTTGAAGCACGCATTTTGACATTGCTCACCACGTTTTGCTTCCAATTCTTAAAGAATGGTTCGTTGGTCATAATCCATGAAGCGGAGAATGATGGGAAGAAAGCCCAGCGATGATCAGGGTGGAACTTGACACTACCATCTACGCGGAAGTTGAACTCTGCAAAGTAACGGTTGGCAAAACCGTAAGTGGCGCGTCCTACGAACGACTGGCGTTGTATCTTGTTCTTGTTGCCATGCGCGTCAGCCTGTGTGGCATTGCCGAATATTTCGGGATAAATGCCCGGCAGATTGTTGTTGGTAGCGTAGAGTGTGCGATGCCGATATTCCTGATAGTTGCCCACGAGCAACCCCGTTACGTGATGGTGTCCGAAAGTTTGGTCATAGTTAAGTCCCAGTTCATAAAGGTTATTATCCATGAACTGGTCTTGGTTGAACATCGTAATCTTGGCATTGGGGTAGATGGAGTTCTTTTCTACCATGATTTGCTGTGTCTTCTTATCATATTTATATAGAGCCACAGGTTTCTTGAAGTGGTCCTGATATGAGTTGTTATTGTCCGACGTGAACTTGGCGTATGCCGAAAGGCCTTTAATCCATGGGAGTTGCCAGGTGAGTCGGGTGGAAAGCGTGTGCATGTTGACCGTGTTCTGTACGTAACCGCCACGCCCGTAGACGCTGATGAGCGGATTGCTGCCGTTCACACTGGCCAGTTCGCCGTTGCTGAGCATGAGCGGCTGGGTAGGATCATACATGTAGGCCTGCTCAATCGTGGAGTAATTAGTATTCTTGTTGTGCGAACGTACGCCCGTAAAGTCGAGGCTAAGGGTGAGTCCTTGAGCCAACGTAGCATCGAGTTTGGTGCTGTAATTAAGTCGGCGTGTGCCAGTTCCACTGTAAAGACCGGTATTGTTGCTGTAGGCTCCCGAGATATAGTAGCGCACGAACTTGTTTCCGCCCGACAGGCTCAGATTATGCATCGTGCTTGAACCATGCTTCTTCAGATAGTCGAGCATGTTAGAGTTGGCAAGTTGGTCGGGATTGCTCTGTGTGCGGAGCATTTCTAATTCTTCATTGGTAAAAGGTTCGTAGCGACTTTCGCCCTCTACGGCTCTGTTGTAGAGCTTGGCATACTCGTAACTGTTAAGGAATTTGGGCAGTTGAGTCGCCTCGGTCACGTTGTACTGACCACGATAGTTGATGCGCACACGGCCTTCGCTCTTGCTTCGTTTGGTCGTAATGAGGATAACGCCGTTGGCCGCACGTACACCATAAACGGCTGCAGCGGCCGCGTCTTTCAGCACAGAGATCGACTCAATGTCATCGGGGTTGAGGTCGGAGAGGCGCTGTTCGCCCTCAGAAGTGTTGTCGGAAAAGCGAGGAACGCCATCAATAACGAGTAGCGGGGAGGCAGTCGCACCGGTCACAGCACGGATATTGAGCACGGATTCGCGTGGTGAACCGGGGTCGCCGGTATGCGTCATGACCGACAGACCAGCCACCTGACCGGCCAGCGCTTGGTCGATGTTGGTTGTAGGCAGCTTGGTCAGGTCGTCACCTTTGATGACTTCGATACTACTGGTGAGCGACGATTTCTTCTGGGTACCATAACCGACGACCACAAGTTCGTCAAGCATTTTCTCGTCCATGCCCATCTTCACGGTCACGGCATGACCGGGCACGACTGTATAGTGGGTTTCTTTTAGTCCGATAGCCGACACGATGATGGTGCCTTTGCCCTTTTGGAGTGATACGGAGAAGTTTCCGTCGGCGTCGGTGACACCTGCCACCTTGCCGTCGGCCGTCTTAACAACGGCTCCAATTACAGGTTCGCCCTTGTCATCGACCACATGGCCTTTCACGGTTTGCTTCTGGGCGTAGGCTGAGGAAACCATTGCCAGAAGCAAGCAGAGTAGAAATAACTTTACTTTCTTCATAAGATATAAATTACAAGTTATAAATAAAAATCTCTCAAAAAAAGCCTTCCACGTCCCAAACGGAACGTGGAAAGACGTCTTATTTAAATAATTTGTCAATCATCAACAACTGATAGTTGTAGAAGTTTCGTGTGGCTTGGTTGCCAGAGGCACGCTTCTGTCGATAAAGAGCCTGCACACGCTTGAGCTGATGTAGCATGAGGGGCTTGTAGATTTCTTCCTTCAGAGTGGGCAATCCATAGTTGATGCGAACGAAGGATGTATTCGGGTCGCTGTATTCGCAAGGCAATTCGGGCGCGTTGAGTTGTTGTTGCAGATTGAAAGTGGCATTGTCATTTACGCCCAGCAGCTTCTTAGTGTTTGATTCAGCCTTGAGGCCACTGCCCTTCACGAAGAAGTCGATGGCTGTGCGTTGCAGTTGCATGTCGGCTTCAGTGAGAGAAGCACCGCGCTGCGTGATGCCGAAAAGCTCGCGGAAGGCGTCGTCCGTATACTGCTCGAGGCTATAGTTTTGGGCGGGGTTGAACTTATGGCCTTCGTCCACGCGCTGCAATGTGGTGCTGCCGTAGATAGATACAACGATTGCATTGGTGAAATCAGTTCGGATTTCATCGGGACGATCGAACTTCAATAGCAACTTCTGTGGGCAGAGCCAGCTGCGATAGGTGCGACCTTGGGCTACAATCCATTGCATGGCACGGCGTTGTGCCTGACGGTTGATGAAGGTTTTGGTCAAGCGACCATCACCCTGCCGCACTTCGTGATAGATGACACCACCCAGATAGGGCAGCACATGGCCCAGATGACGACCATATTGTGATACGATACTCTTATAGGTGTTTTTCATATTGTCGTAGTTCTCGTCACGTTCGGCTGTCCATTTTTCCAGATTACGCATGATAATCTTCAGGTTGCTGATGGCATAGTTGCCCGCTTTCACGTGGTCGTTGCCCAAATCTTCGGTCTGAGCGCTCACGTCCACGGTGCCGAACACCTGTTGAGCGCCAAACGTGTACATGGGATCATGGGCCTTCTCGGCAATCCATTGGTTCAGTGTGGGCACTTCATCTTCTGATGTGCGTGTGTTTTTGATGAGCTTGTAACCCCACTTGATAGCGTTGATGTCTTCTACACCGAGGATGGGTGGTGTCATTTTTACACCACGTTCGAGATCACCGGGCTGTGCCACGAAGTTATTGCGGGCATAGTCCATGATACTGGGTGTAGTACCATACTTCTGGGTGAACGATGGACTGCGCAGCGAGTCTACCGGAAAGGAGTAGCTGGCACCCATATTGTGCATCAATCCGAGCGTATGACCCACCTCGTGGCTGGTCACATAGCGCATCGACTCACGCATGAGATCGTCGTCGAACACCTTCTTGTGGGTGCGATAATCCACGGCACCCGTCTGCGCGAAGCGCCAGTCGTGGAGCAACGATACGACATTATGATACCAAATGACGTCGGCCGTAAGGATTTCGCCTGTCCGTGGGTCTACATGACTGGGGCCCATGGCGTTAGCTGTTTCCGTAACGGCATACTTAATGCAGCTGTAACGCATGTCGTCGGGGTCGAAGTTGGGATCGTTCTTGGGATAGTCGCGAGCGATAATGGCATTCTTGAAACCGGCGGCTTCAAAGGCTTTGTTCCAGTCCATCACACCCTGCTTCACCGTTTCGCGCCATTTGGCGGGGAAGGCGGAGTCTACATAGAAGACGATAGGCTTCTTCGGTTCTACCAACTGACCTGCGTAGTACTTCTCCCAATCACCCTCCTTGGGCTCCAGTCGCCAGCGATGGATGATGGATTGCGACTCTACGCGGTCGGCCGAGGATGAATAGAGCTTTTTGTCAGTCATGAAATAGCCCACCCGATTGTCGTGGATGCGGGCTCGCATAGGTGTTTCGGGTGCCACGAAGAGCGAGCGGTGTACCTGTACGGTGTAAGGTTGGTTGCCGGCCGTCAGGTCGTAGCTGAGATTAGACTTGATTTCTATATTGTAGGGGAAGGCTTTCACTTCGGCAATCCCTGAGGCATCGGCGTTGAAACTACCTTTGAGGGCCTTGCTGCCGCCGAGCATTGCTTCGAGCGGATTGTCGGTCTTGATAGGCGTGAGCAACTTGTCGTTGCTGCCGAAGAGTGCTGTCATGTCGATGAGTACGCGTCCCTGTTTCCGTGCCACAATCTTGAAGGCCTTCAATACGGGGTCAGAGAAGTTGGATTTGAATGATGCTGCGATGGGATCGGTCGGACTGACAACAGCCATGTCCTGTACCTTATACATATATACTTTTGTGCTGTCAGTGGCAAAGCGCACGAGCAACGGTCGGCTGATCATCTGTCCGGCCACGTAGTCATGCGTGTTGCTGGTGCGCGCTATGCGGTTGCTCAGGATATAATCCCTATTGTAGACTGAGTCGGCAAGTTCGAAATAGAGTTTGCCTTCCTTGTTCAAGTATGCGGTAAACATACCTTTGTACTCTTTAGACCCTTTCACGGTCTTACTCCAGTCATCTACCTTAGGTGTAGGTAAGGTTACTGCGGTGTTTTTCTTACTTTTTTTTTTCGACATACCAGCCTGTGGATAAAGAACACCCGCCAGTGCCAGTACCAATAAAATCTTTCTCATCATAATTAATTACAGAGTGATAATATGGTTAATGTGATTATAAAAAACATGAAATAATTAGTTGTCGCAAATAATATCATAACATACGTTGTCCTTGTATTATATAAGGATAGTGTCAATGCGTTTATCGAAATCGGCTATCGTAGCGGCTATCGCTTCCGACACGGCAGACGATACATAGTTGACGGGTCGCCCAGTCTGGATGGAACGCAAGAAAGAGACGAACTCAAAGCGCAATCCCTCGCCATCGAGCTGATAGAAATAGCGCTTATTGTTGGCCGGATCTTCGTAGCGCACCTCGAAATAGTCGGTCTTCCACCATGGAGCGGGCACGTAGATGTAGCCCTTGGTACCCGATATGACCAATTCGCCCTCGCTCTTGACACCGCGTCCCACTTTCATAGAGGCCACGGCATGTGGATAGATGAACGAAATCTTGGTGAAAAGGTCGAAGTCGGACTTGTCATCGACCAAATGGGTGGTGATGGTCTTGGAACAATAGTCGGTGCCTAAAAGCTGATAGATGGGCAACAGAGCTGTCGGTCCCCAAGCGCAAATGCTGTTCCACTCGGGCAATTGTTTGTCGCTCTGTTTATAGGCATCGAAATTAAACAGACTGGTACAGGTAGCATCTACCGAATAAATGTCGCCGATGATACCGCTCTTGGCCAACAGTCGCAGTCGGTAGTAGGCTAAAGAGTAGGCTGTCTTGATGCTATCCATGAGAACCAGACCCTGTCGGGAGGCGATGTCTGTCAGCTCCTGCCACTGCTCAACGCGCATGGCGATGGGCGATTCGCACAGAATATGCTTGCCTTGGAGCAACGCCTGTTTGATTTGGTCGTAGTGCAACCGTGGTTCGGAAATGATATAAAGGGCATCGCTCTTCTCCAAGAGCGCGTCAAAGGATTGTGTCGACTTGGATAGTTGTTTGAGTTTGTCGGGCAGGCAGCAGTCGTTGATGGTGTAGACACCACTGATTTCCATGCCGTTTACGAAACCGCTCTCATGCTCTATCTTGCTCAGAATGGGCGATTCGCCTACCAAACCGAGGCGCAAGGCTCGCTTCTCCGCACGAATTTCTGTGCTCGAAACACCTTCAGTGCGCTCCAGATACACCACTTGACAATACTCTTCGAGGTAGTCGAACTTGCCTTTCCAGTCTGAACCTACCGTGAAGATGTCGACGTCGTAGCGCCGTATATCATCAATTTTCTGTCCTTCGTATTCCTCAATGATGATTTCGTCGGCCAGTCCGGTGGCTCTGAGGGCCTCCACACGTTCCATCAGCGTCTGCTGCACGTTGATTTTTCCCCGTTCGCGGTCGAAAGTGTCGGCCGTAACGCCTACGATGAGATAGTCGCCCAAGGCTTTTGCACGCTTGAGCAACCGGATATGCCCGTAGTGAAGCAGGTCGTAGGTGCCATAAGTAATGACTTTAATCATATTTCAGGTTATGGGGTTGTCGGATATGAAGTTGTTAGTTGTTAGGGGATTGGGATGAATGATTTCTTCGTTTATCACATCATCTAAACAAACGATTCATGCTAACATCCTAACACGCTCACACTTTGCAAAGCACAGCCTTGAGAGCTTCAACCAAAGTTGTGTTGTCTTCGGGCGTCAGCGCGCCAAGATGTCCCACGCGGAATACCTTTTCGGCCATGTCGCCGCCGTTCGGACAAATCCAAATACCATACTCATCTTTTAGTTTTAGGAAGATATCGTAGGCCGAACCATGGAGCGGATGCAAGGGTGTCACGGCATTAGAAAGACTCTCGGAAACAATTTCTAAGGGCAGATTCTTGATTTTCTGTCGGAAATCGGCTGCCAACCGGGCGGCTCGTTCATTCTCTTTCTCCACTCCACCGGCTTGCGCAATCTCTTTCAGTCGCACATTAATCTGGCGCAACGTGCCCACGGCAGGGGTGAAAGGCGTCTGTCCGCGCTCACCGTTTTTCAAGGCATCACGCAGATTCAGATACATCGTGCGGCACTCACTGGCATTGGCTCGTTCGATGGCACGTGGTGCCAATACGATAGCCGATATGCCCGGAGGGCACGCCAGAGCCTTCTGCGATCCGGTAATCATGACATCCACGCCTAACGCGGCCATGTCAAAAGGATCTGCCAAGAAAGAACTGATGGAATCGACAGCCAGAAACAGACTGTTGCGACGACAGAAATCACTAATCATTTGGATGTCGTAGAGCACGCCCGTAGACGTCTCGTCTAAGTTGACAAGAAAGCCCGTGTAGCCTTGTTGCTCATAGGGAGCCAGCTGTTCGGCCCGTAATTGGCGGCCCATCTCCAACTTAATCTCGGTGAAAGGGATTTGGTGAATTTCTAAAAGTTGTACGAAGCGGTGGCCGAAACTGCCGCCGTTGATAACGATAACCTTGTCGCGGGCAGAAAAAAGATTCATCACGACAGCTTCCATCGAAGCTGTGCCCGAGCCGGTGATGAATACGGTGCGCGACCCCTGTGGCGCTTTCGTGAATTGAAGCATCAGTCGTTCGTTCTCCAACATGGTTTCCGAAAACTCTGCTGTGCGGAAGTAAGGTACCTGTTCGCTTCCCATAGCTCTCACCGCGTCGCTCGACATAACGGGACCGACCGTAAAATTCAACATCTTATCTAATGTCATGATAACTGAACACAAAGATTTATCCCACAAAGATAGTGTAAATCTTTTGATAAGCCATGAGAAAACCATACCTTTGTGCAAAACAATCAAGATTTTATGCGAATCGTTCTGTTCTGTGAAAACAAATATGCCATCGATATCCTAAAGCCTATTCAAGACGAAGCAGACCGCGAAGGGGGCAATGAAGTGCTGTGGTATGTGCATCAAAAGAAGATACCCGACTTCCCGTTGCAGGCTGATGTGTGCTGGACAGGACTGATGCAGGAGGTCTACGACTTCAGTCCCGAGGCCATTTTTGTGCCCGGAAACATTGTGCCCTACTATCTTCCGGGCGTCAAAATTCAGGTGTTTCATGGTTATGCGGCCGAAAAGAAAGACCATTGGATTATCCGCCGTTACTTCGATACATATTTTACGCAAGGCCCTTATTTCACCAGTCATTTTGAAAAGCTGGCCCGTAAGTATAAGGATTTTGAGGTGTTGGAAACCGGTTGGCCACGTCAGGACTGGATATTCGCCCATCGCCATGACCACGATGATGAGCGTCGGCAGTTGTTACAGACCACCGGTAAAGAGAAAATAGCCCTCTACGCACCGACCTTTTCGCCCAAACTGACTTCGTTGCCACACATCAAGCAGGCACTCATACGGCTGACTGAAGAGCGGAGCGTACATCTTTTCATCAAACTCCATCCACTGACGCGCCCCGAATGGGTAGACGAATATCGCCGGCTGGCCCGCGAATACGATGCCATTACCTTTGTAGAAGACTTCAGTTTGTCGAAATATACGCTCATGGCCGACATGATGATTAGCGACACTTCGTCTACTGTGTACGAAATGTTGCTGCTCGACAAACCCGTCGTGACGCTCAATACCATTGCTCGCGACATCTATTGGAAGGACATTCGTCAACCCGAAGACCTCACGATGGCCTACGACAGCGTCTTTACCGATGCCGATTTGCGTCGCCGTCGTCAATGGATTGTCAGCAACTACGACCCTCATCTGGATGGACAAGTGGCCCATCGTATGCTCGAAGGGGCTCGCGACTATATCCATCGCCATGGAGTTCCTCCTTGCCGACGTCTCAATCTTTGGCGAAAATACACCAGTATCAAGACTTTTGGCAGAATAAAAACAGATTAAAACATCATTTTAGCAAAGTCAAACAGGCCGGAATCATCCGGCCTGTTTGCATTTTATAGTACTAAATAGTAAGCGATGACGGAATTACCGCTACGTGGTAATATGATTACCAGCCGTGTGGTAATGTTGTTACCACGGCCTGGTAAAGAGATTACCACGCCGTGGTAATTTTTGGTAAACGGACATATTACAAGGTAAAACATCTTGTTTTGGGGGCAGAAATGTCTTTTTCGTTTGTTTGAAAGGCATAAATGAAGGGTTAATACGAAGTGCTTGGTTTGGACAAAATAGCTATTGATTATCAAAGAGTTATCCATAATAATTTCTTTCTTAGTCCATAAACGAATGAAAGATTGGCAATATATTCCATAAAGTTGGCCAAATTGTTCATAACTTTTGTTTCATTATATTTTAATTTTGCAAATAGGAGATACTTTCTCCTTGTTGATCGTAACGAACCTTAGGTATAAAACAAAAAGTTTCACTTAATAAAGTATTCGGTTTTATGGCCGAACCATTGTAAACATCATGAAAAAATTATTTGCACTCATAACCTTGCTCCTGCTCCTGACGCATTTAGGAGCGTATGCCGGTTGGTCATACCAGTATGGTCAGTATAGTGGTCAGTGTGTTGTTTATGCCGATCTTGTAGATGGTTCGGGTCATGCCGTTATGAATGGCAACTTTATCTGGCGTTACACGTTGGGCGCTTTCATTAATGGTGAATGCCGTGGTGAGGTGAAAGCTGAGGGGGGGTATTTCCCCTCCGTACCCGGTGAAGTCTGCTATTTTCCGCTTCGTATCGAGGGAACAGCGGCTGATAACGGTAAGAAGGTGGAGTTCAGACTGATGGTGGAGCCGTATAATAGTAACTATACGCAGTCGATGGAGTATATTGTCGTGGGAACGACTACCTATAAATACCAGAACGGATTCACACCCCCCGGAGGGCCGGCCGGTAATCGTCATCATCTGACATTCATAGAGCCGAAGAAGTTTGAGCTTTCACCCGATCCCATTCGCGTGAACGTGGGGCAGACAATCGATTTGAATAACTACGTAAAGCTGACGCCGGCCAATGCCAACAAACCTATCAACGCAGGCTTTCAAGGCTATCATCGTGATTATTTCACTATTACGGACTACCATCTGTTGAAAGGTATCAAGGAAAATGAGGGTTCCGCGATCATGAAGGTATATTATCAGCTTTGGCTTAAGGAGCAACTTGCTGAAGCACGGGTTATCGTAGAGCGCCAAACTGTCACGGGTTTGACGCTGGCTCCCGGCTATGGCAATGGCGTTGTTGTCAATCTGAACGACGTCTCTACCCTGACCTATTATGTGCGCAATGCTTTTAAGATACTTCCCGAGGGTGTTACCGTGCCGCTTCAGCTGACTCCCAGCGATCCTTCCGCCCTTGTATTTTCGGCGGTCAACGGCGAGTGGATACCTAAAAAGGTGGGTAATTATACGATAAGGGCTACTTACGGCAACTACTCGGCCACGCTGAAAGTGAAGGTTCAGCAACGGGCAACAGCCTTGAAGACCCATTTGTCAGACCTCTATGTATATAAAGGTAATAACATCACCAATCTGCTGAAGGCCAATGTCTACCCCGAGCCTGCAGGATCGGTCTATAATAAATTGAAATTCAGGGTTATTCAAGGCTCTTCGCTTCAGATAGTAAACAACGAACAAGTCAAAGCCGTAGAAGAAGGAGATGCCGTAATCGAGGCTTCTACTTTCAGCGACAGTATTTATTGTTCGTTCAAGGTTCATGTGCAACCTGTCGTTACGAGCCTTAGCGTTACGAAGAATCCGCTCGATATTGACTGGAATCCGAATGGCAACGCCTATCAGAATATCTCTACGGAGGTTTTAGGAAACTTCGCTTTTGCGCCGACCGCATTGGTTGCCGACAAATATCAGCTCACTTCGGATGCTCCCAATATCGTAGAGGTGGTAGGCATTAGTCCTACGACAAATTATAATATTGTTGCCAACGGTACAGGCAGAGCCAATCTTACCGTCACCTACACCGACAAGGAGACGCGTTTGAATACGGGTTCCACGATTCCTTACAATACAGAAAGGACACTCAAGGAGACGTTTGGCGTCAACATCGTACAGGGCCTGAAAGGCTTGAAGGCTCATTTGTCAGACCTCTATGTATATAAAGGTAATGACATCACCAACCTACTGAAGGCTAATGTCTATCCCGATCCTGAAGATTTTGTTTATAATAATTTGAAGTTCAAGGTTATTCAAGGCTCTTCGCTTCGGATAGAGAATAACGGACAAGTCAAAGCCGTAGAAGAGGGAGAGGCTGTAGTTCAGGCATCGGCCGACAACGACGTATCCTGTTCGTTCAAGGTTCATGTGCAACCTGTCGTTACGAACCTTAGCGTTACGAAGAATCCGCTCGATATTGACTGGAATCCGAATGGCAACGCCTATCAGAATATCTCTACGGAGGTTTTAGGAAACTTCGCTTTTGCGCCGACCGCATTGGTTGCCGACAAATATCAGCTCACTTCGGATGCTCCCAATATCGTAGAGGTGGTAGGCATTAGTCCTACGACAAATTATAATATTGTTGCCAACGGTACAGGCAGAGCCAATCTTACCGTCACCTACACCGACAAGGAGACGCGTTTGAATACGGGTTCCATGATTCCTTACAATACAGAAAGGACACTCAAGGAGACGTTTGGCGTCAACATTGTACAGGGCCTGAAAGCCTTGAAGGCCCATTTATCAGACCTCTATGTATATAAAGGTAATGACATTACTAATCTTCTGAAGGCTAATGTCTATCCCGATCCTGAAGACGCGGCCTATAGTGGCCCGAAGTTTACGGTAACTCAAGGTTCTTCGCTTCGAATAGAGAATAACGGACAAATCAAAGCCGTAGAAGAGGGAGAGGCTGTAGTTCAGGCATCGACCGACAATGGCATTTCTTGTTCGTTCAAGGTTCATGTGCAACCTGTCGTTACGAACCTTAACATTACGAAGGATCCGCTCAATATCGACTGGCTTCCGAATGGCAACGGCTATCAGGATGTTTCTACTGCGGTTTTAGGTAACTTCGCCTTTACGCCGACCGCACCGGCAGCCGACAAATATCAGTTTACTTCGGATGATCCCGATATCGTAGAGGTAAATGTTAATCCAACAGCAAATTATTATGTTTTGGCCAATGGTATAGGCACGGCTCATCTTACCGTCACATATACTGATAAGGAGACACGGTTGAATACGGGTTCCACCATACCTTATAATACAGAACGGACACTCACGAAGACGTTTACCGTCAACGTCATGCAGAGCCTGACGGGCTTTACCTGTGACAACATAATCATGGGCCACCGCACCGCGCAGGAATTGAAGCTGACGCCTGTTCCGGCTACCGCCCCGTTTGATCCTGCAAGGTTGAACGTCGTTATAACCAACAACGACACCACTTTCCCTGCCGAATGGAAGTTTACGGAGGTTACCGCGGCCGACGCTACGGGTCTGAAATGGACCATCAAGCCCCGTTCGGTGGGCAAGGGTACGATCGACATACAGTATAACGGCACGTCAATGGGTCAGGCCACCATCATTATCGGTCAGGAACTTAATGACGCTGCCGGATGGCAGTGGCGCACTTATTTCACCGCTCCTGTCGACAAGTCCCGTCTGCAGCAAATCTATGGTGACAAGCTGCTTGAGATACGCTCCGACAATGCTCTGCTCTATAACGACGCGCAGTATGGCTACTTCGGAACGCTGATCGGGCTGGAGAAGAACAAGTGCTATAAGGTACGCCTCAAGGACGGCGTGTCTCCGGTGAATGTCGCGGCCGCGACGTCGACCATCGACTATCTCCCGACCGAAGGCTGCCATATCTATGTGAAACAGCCTTGGAGCTGGATAGCCTATCCTTACCAGTATGACCGACCGCTAAGCAGCATCATGCTCGACGGAATTATTGTAACGGGTTCACGCATCGTATCGAAGGACAGCGGTTTTGCCGAATACAATGGTTCCGGATGGACAGGCGATCTTACCACCTTGAAGGCCGGCGAGGGGTATATGTTCTATAATCCCGATTTGAGCCAGGGTATGGATCAACTGTATTTCTTTGGAGAAAGTATGCTTCCACAACCAGCTGCCGTGTCACCCGCCAAGCGCAACGGCCCGGCTGAAGCCAGTATATGGACATATAACAGCGCGACCTTTGCCGATAACATGACTATCATTGCCGAAGTGCCCGATTTGACACGTGCCTCCGACTATACCGTGGGTGCTTTTGTAGGCGATGAGTGTCGCGGCGAAGGTCGCTTGGTGGAAGGTCTCTACTTCATTACCGTGCATGGCAAGGGCGGCGAAACCATCAGCTTTAAACTCTACGATAAAGTGACGGGTGAATACCGCCTGCTCGCGGGTGATATGAAGTTTGATAAGATAGCCGGCAGTCTGGCAAAACCGGTCGTGATGAAAGCCGGCGGTACCACTTCTGTCGGACAGATAACCGCTGAGTCTTCCGAAATCACGGTGGTCGCCGGACGACTCCGCTTCAACGGACTCCAGGTAAAGAGCTTCCGTGTGAGCAGTGTCAACGGTAACACGCAACTCTTCAATGAAACAGATCTGACGCGACTGCCTTTGGGCGTATATATCGTAACTGTCGTGACGACAGATGGACGCACCCTCTCTCAGAAGGTAGTCAGATAATCATTCTCTCTAATGGAAATGTCCCATGCAATCCGGCATGGGACATCATCCGGTTTAATCACCTTTAGTCAATCTAACCCTTCGAAGCGATGAAAGCAACCCTATTCCACAGCGGCCTTGTAGCCGTTTTCATCAGCCTGGTTCCTGCCACGGTACGGTCGCAGGATATCTCCCAGATAGCCAAGAGCGACCCTCTGATTATGACGGGTGCCGTAGGTACGCAAAATTCCTACCATTCAGCGAGCAGTGGTCTGACCTCTCCGTTGAGCAATTCGGTATATGCCAACCTCAATCTTAGCTTCTATGGGTTCAATATGCCTTTTTCTTTCTATTATTCCAACAGCGACATTAACTTTAGCTATCCTCGCTTCTCCTTTAATATCAGTCCTACATATAAGAACTGGACGCTCCATTTAGGCACGCACGTCATGTCGATGTCGCCTTACATTTATAATATCCCTTTCGAAGGAGCCGGACTTGAATACAAGGCTCAGCAGCTACGCTTCGGCATGTTCTACGGTCGTCTGCGCCATGCCATCAATGATAATCCACTGGATCCCAACGCACGCAAACCCCAATACAGCCGTTTAGGCTGGGGCTTTAAAGTTGGTTATGGTTCCAGTCGCCACTATCTCGACCTCTATGTCTTCAAAGGTTACGACCGTCTTAGCTCTCTTGCTACGGAATGGCGGCGCACGACTGAAGCCAAGGAGAATCTGTCGGTAGCGCTTCGCGGACACACCTCCGTGGCCAAGTGGATGTCGCTGACGGCCAATGTGGCCGCGTCGATCTTCTCAACCGATCTCGAATCCGAACGTATCCATTCGAAAGAGATTGACAAATGGGAAAAAATCTTCGACGCCCGCTATAGTTCGCTATACCGCTTTGCGGGCGATGTGAACCTGAACCTGTCTCTGGGCCGCTTCTCTACTTCCGTTTCCTATAAGCTGGTTCAGCCCGACTACATGTCTCTTGGACTGAGTTATATCAGCAATAACTATCAGAGTTTGGGGATTTCGGTGAGCGGTTCGCCCACGCGCAAGGTCATGTTCTCCGGTAATTTCGCCTATCAGAACGACAACCTCAACAACAAACAACTCTATACAACACGTGGCTATGTTTACTCGGCCAATGCTGTTGTGAACCTGTCGAGCAATCTGAATGTCACGGCCGGCTACAGCGGCTACCTTCAGCAGCAATGTGCGGGCACCATGCCGGTGAACGATACGACGCGCGTGAACCGCATCATGCACAACCTACACGTTGCCCCGAGCTACTCCTTCGAGGCCGGTGGCAACAGCCACACCGTAAGTGTTACGGGTGGTTACACACAGAATAAGGACTTGAACCGTTTTTCGACGGGCCAGAGCGACGTGAAGACGATCTCTTATGGCGCAGGCTATGGCGTGAACGTGGAGCGCATCCAGACCGATTTCGGGCTGAACTACAGCCACCAGACATCAGAAGGCTATGAGCGTAAATACAGTTCAGACGTCATATCCGGTACAGCCGGCCGTTCTTTTCTGGCCGATAAGAACCTCACGGCTTCGCTGACGCTGTCTGTTTGCCGCAATCACATCTCCGGCCAGAACAAGAACTGGTCGATGGGCGTTGACCTCTATACCGGTTACACGCTGAAGAAAGTCCACTCATTCTCATTGAGCGCAGGCTATAGCCGTTACAACGACGTGAACATCGTCGATGTCATGAAGTACTCCAGCTACGACCTAACCTGCAACCTAAGCTACAACTATACCTTCACGCTGCTGGAACTCAAGCGTAAAGCCTCCAAGAAACAGAAGTAAAACGCCGTAAGAACCGATAACTATGAATGCAATGAATATCATCCTCAAGCGCGTCCTCGCGACCCTAACCGTTCTTGTTGCCCTCACGTTCAACGCTATGGGCCAGGGACAGGTGAAGATAATGGTCAGTCCTAAGTACGACCCGATGCCTCCCGCCGTGCTCAATTATATCGGCGATCCCGGCAAATACTTCCAAATATCTTTAGAGAATGTCACCGATGAGGTTCTCAACGTCTATCTGGGTCTTGAGATTCAGCAGGTGACGCCGGATTCTAAACTGTCGTTGTCGACGCCACCCGAGGCTTTACCTCAGCAGCCACTCGTTCTGTTACCTCACAAGTTACTGGTTTTGGACATCGTTGCGCAGAAGCAACTTTTCCGTCATCTCAGCGTTAACCAACTTCGCATGACCGGCGGTACGCTGACGGACTACACACGTGGCATCATCGCGCTGCTACCCGAAGGCACCTACTCGGGACAAATCACGGCGTATCGTTATAATCCCGGCAGTCGTAACCCTGAGGTGCTCAGCGATCCCATCATGGGACATTGTATGTTCAACGTTTGCTACTCGGGCTCAGCGCCACGGTTCATCCAATCCTTTGCGCCGTCATCGCTTATAGAATATGATTTCTTGAAAATCCATGTACCTAACAAGAAGAAGCCCTATGAAAGTATAAAAAAGACCAAAAAAGGCGCCAACAATATTGATAGGAGAAGGCGTGGTGAATTTTTCCCGCAAACCCAATACGACCCTTTCGGACCGAGACTGGAATGGCTACCGCCTATGACGGCATGTGCCGGAAAGCGTCAGTATCGTTATTCGTTGCGTATCGTGAAAGCCATCTTGGGTCAGACGGCCGATGAAGCCATACAATACGGGGCCGATGTCTATCGACGGTCGGGCTTGCTCAGTACATATTGCATGCTGCCGACGACTATCATAAAGAGGATAGCCAGCTCTCCCGGCATGTACGTTTGTCAGGTGACGGCCGAACCCATAGGGGTAAACACGGGCGAAAAGAACAACTACGTACTGTTGCAGAATGAAGGAAAGAGTGAACTGCTTGTTTTTGAAATTCCAAATCAAAAGGGAAGCTCCGACTATGACCAAAATGAAACAACAACAGAGGAAACAGACTCGGAGCAAACAGACTCTGCGGAGGAAGCAGACTCTACGGCGCAGAAAGATTCTACCGATACTTTGAAATGCAAGTATCATATTGCGCAGCCTGTATTGACCAATCCGCGTCCCGATCGTGAGGATGCTCATACATTTACCTTACAGACCGGCAAGCCTATCTCTGTGGCTTGGAATCGATCTGTCGTGTCTGAAGGCCTTGCTGCGGAATCCGACACGCTCACCCTGAATTATAAGGTTGAAGTGTGGAAGTGGAAGACGGGACAGACGGAAGACTCACTCAAGGCAAGTAAGCCGTTATACGTGAAGAAAGACATTACGGAACTTACCGATTCTATTCCGTGGGATGAACTGAAGAAGGCTGTCGGTAGCTCCGATCGGATCCGACTGCGTGTCACGGTGAACTATCCGTTCGGCAAGGACGGTATAGAGATTGGCAAAGACGAGAGAAACTTTGCCGACCTTACTTACCTTGCACCGTTGGACGAACGCTTCCCCGATTGTCATCCGGGTGCTTCCGATGCCATCAAGGACAAGACGTTGGGCGACTTCTCTAATGACAACCTCAAGGGCAAGACCGTAAAGGTGGGAGACTTCGACCTGACGGTAGAGAAGATTGAGAAGATAAGCGTAACTATCGGAGGCAAAAGCAAGGAGTGCTACAAGGGAACGGGATACGTGACCTGGATGCCGCTGAATTCAAAGATTAAGATCAGTGTGAAGTTCGATACGCTCTTTATCAATAAGGAGCGTCAGGTATACGACGGTAAGGTTGTTTCGGCCGAGGTAGACCGCAACTTCATTCCTTACGACATGTTCGACAGCTGGGGGCTTGACTTCTTGGGATCTACCGAGACTTATGGTAGTTATCTGACAAACTATCTGAAGAAGGATAAGGACTTGGCTAAATACTACAAGTGGCTGCAGGACGGCTGTATGTTGATTGACAATATGGCCAATACCGAACTTGGTCCGCTCACGTTGCCGTTGAAGTTGCCGAAGCACATCAATAAGACCCCGCTCGACATTCAGATTATGAAAGCGGAGTTCTCTGCCAATACATCCTGGATGAACGTCATGGGTTTCTTCGTCATGCCTGAAAGCGACTACACCTCTTCCGACGTGCTTGTGTTCGGTGCGCCCCGTCAGTGCATCAGGCCCAACGCACTGTTTGCTGAAGCGGGATGTCTGTCGTTGTTGAGTGACGTGACGGTCAAGGATCCTGATTCTCAATACAACTACACCTTCAAGGCTCCTAAGAAGCCTTCCAATGCCGAAGACGGTTGTTATCTGCAGTGGGATGCCGATACAATCAGCAGTCTGGCCGTGGAGATGGATATGAACATCCCCGACATGATCAAAGATGACGGCAACGGTAACTTTGTATCTGATGCGCCTTATATAGTAAATGTACGCACGCGCATGTACAGCTGGAACGACTGGACAGCCACGGTAGCGCTCGATCCGTTCCAGGTGAAGGATGCCCCGGGCTATACCTTCGTTGCGACGGGCAAGGGTATAACGTTCGACCACTCGGCCAAATCCAATGTGGCAGGCTTTAAGCTTCCAAAGGACTATGACCTTAAAAAACTCAATAGTACGGGGGCAACAGCAGAAGTCTGGAAGGGATTCTATCTTGACGAGTTCACGATGAAGTTCCCGACGGTGGTGGAAGTAGCTGACGATAAAAAGGGTGGAAAAGGCGGTAAGAATAAAGACAAGCGCATTTCGCTAAGCGTCAAGGGGCTTTATCTCGACAAGTCAGGTATCACCTTCAACATCTCTGCTAAGAATATTGTTGATTTGAGGACTTGTAAGGTTGGTGGTTGGTCGTTATCGTTAGACGAAATCTACTTCGATGTCTTACAGAATAACTTCAAGAAAGCCGGCTTCAATGGTCAGTTTAGTGTACCGCTACTCAAACAGAATAATACGGAAGGTAAAAAAGAGAGGGGTAAGATAGGCTATGACTGCGCGATTGCCAGAACGCAGAAGGACAACGGCAGTTCGTTTAAATATACGTTTAAGACGCAGCAGGTGGAAAAGGAATTGTATCTTGACGCCTTCCTTGCTACGATGTCACTGGAAAAGGAACAGACCTACTTCTTCGTAGAGTCTGAAAACAATAAAACCCGTGTGGAATTGTGCATGGGTGGAAAAATATCGATTAACGGTACCAAGGACAAGACCTTCATTGGTTTGAAAGTTCCTGAAGTTGCGTTCTCAGGCTTCCGACTGGCCAACTTCGGAACACCGGATAAAGAGCGGTCACTCGTTGAGCAGGCTCGTAAGAATGAAAGTAACAAGGTAAAAGCTGCCGAGAATAACAGCGAGAAGAAGAACGACAATGTAGAAAAAGAAATCGAGAATGCGAGAAATGAGCTTGAAGGGAACTCTGTTTATGAGTATGCGTCACCTAATGGTGATTTCTTCTTCAGCTTAGGACAGTGGAAACTGGCTTCACCTACAAAGAAATTAGGCTCTTTCACTTTCACGCTCGATGACATAGGCATACGCAATAATGGCAAGTTTGTAGGTCTCAATCTCGAAGGCAGTATCGGCTTCATGGACGACAAGCTTGTGGCCGGTGCGGGTATCGTGCTGTGGGGAAAGGTTGATCTTGATAATCTGGACTTCGACTGGGATCACTGCCAGTTTGCTAAAGCCATTATCAAGTCGGGCTTCGGCGGCGTCAATGTTACAGGCTCGTTCGAGATGAAAGAAACCACCCTGACGGTGAATGGCAAGGAGAAGAAGAGTTATGGCTATAGCGGCGGCCTGAGCATCGACATGAATGGCCTGTTCAAGCTGTCCGTAGATGGAGCTTGGGGCGAAGCTGTGCGCACCAAATCAAGCGACGATGAGGGCACATACTCTTATGCGGCATTTGATGTTTCGGTTAGTATGAAGACAGGCATACAGATTCCTCCTGTCCAGATCAATGGAATCAGTGGCGGCTTCTTTATCAATAGCGATATTAGCAAGAATCCGAAGTATGGCTGTTATGGCGGTAAGTTAGGACTGACCATTAGCACGATGGGCACCGACAATCTCGTATCAGCCCCCATGGAGCTTATCGTTCTTTATGATAAGGAGCGTAACAAACTCTCAAACTTCATCATCCAAGGTGATGTCTACGCGCTCTATGCCACTAAACCGGAAGACGCGATTATCAAAGCCAAGGCACGATTAGCCTATGTGAATACGGAAGAAGAGAAATCGCTGACACTCAACATCACCATTGACGCGAGTGCGGACATGACAGAGAAGTTTAAAGATTTCACAGGTGTAGATTATGACAAAATAAGCGACGAGGACAAACTGGCTGACATGGCGGGCTTTGATGCCAAGAACGACGATGATTCTGGACACAAGACCGAAGGTGGAGTGAAAGCCAAGGCAGGTGTAAAGATTCCGATTGAGCTTAAAATTACGATGAAACCTGATGGCCATAAGGGTGATTTCCCGACCAAGTGGCATTTCTATTTAGGTAAACCTAAAGCGGCGGAACGTTGTATCTTTACTTTCATTGATTTCCAAGTGGGTAAGTCGAGCAGCCCTATCTATTTGCGTTGCAAGATAGAGGCCGATGCCTATCTGTGTTTAGGCAATGAACTTCCGGACAACGGAGAACTGCCGCCATTGCCTAGTAAGGTAGAAGAGTTCCTTGGTAGCAAAGCTGCGCCCGGCCGAAGCCAGACCGAGACTATGTTTAGGGAATTTCAGGGTAAAGCCAAAGGTGGCGTGATGTTAGGCGCCAGTGTCAGTGGCGAACTGGCACTGAATGCTGTGGTATGTTATGCCGAAATCGATATGATAGCCGGCTTTGATCTGGCACTCAAGAAACTGCAGGCAGCCAAATGTGGCGATGGTCGTAATGCCGGTAAAAATGGCTTCTATGCCAATGGTCAGATTTACGCATACGCGCATGGTGAGCTGGGACTGATGCTGAATCTTTGGATATTCAAAGGCAAATTGCCCATTGTCGACGCAACGGTAGGAGCCGTCCTCAAAGGCGGACTTCCCAATCCGGCGTGGTGCTATGGCAAGGTGAAAGCTAGGGCTAAACTGCTTGGAGGACTCATCAAATTCAACGGATCGGTTGAAATCAAGGCAGGTCACGTCTGCATGCCTACTTTTGCCAATCCGCTTGATGACATCAAGATTTTTGAGGACGTACAACCCGGTAAAGAAGACAAGAATGAAGGATGGGACGACAACAACAAGATTAGTGTCTATACCGAGTCACGTTATACAACCAATATGACCATCGGCAGTCAGTTGCGTCTGGTTGATGAGAAGGAAGCTTATAAAAGGGCAAAACGTAACGAAGATCACATGAAGCATGCACTCAATGCACAACGTGTCTATATCTTCCATACGGATAAGTTTATGAAGCTTGAGCAGTTTGAAGACAAAAAGGATAAATCGCCTTCAAAAACGTATCAGCTCTCCAGCAAGACCAGCGACCATGAGTCTTTCTCATTGGCAGGAATTGGTCGTTTGCTACCTAATAAGTTCTATAAGCTAACGCTGACAGGTTATGCCAAGGAATTAGTTAATGGTTATGAGGTAGATCCTATCTTCAACGACTCGCTCTCTAATTATAAAGATGTGCATCGTGCTTGGCGCGATACGTCGATTGTTTATTTCCGAACGGGTGATCTGCCGACAGATATCATCTGCGACGTTAAGTTGGCACGGCCGGCTGAAAGCAGTAAAAGCGCATGGAGAAACTCTCTCCGCAAAGATGCTTACTTGGAGGAAGCCGCTAAGCCTTATCTGTCGCTATGCGGATCACGAGCGGACAAATGGGACGATAAACACGAGGTGCAGGTTGATTTGGAAATCTACAATAGTTCAACCGGAAAATGGGAGATTCCTGATCAGAAAATGGTAGCGATTGGTTGCAAATTCGACGGAGCCTTCTATCCGATGAAGAATGGTAAGGCCGTCGGACTGGATGCGGCTAAAGCACAAAAGCAAAAAGAAATTGATGACTATGTAGCCGAACAGAAAAGACAACGAGAAGAAGAAAAGAGAAAAAAGGAAGAGGAAAGGAAAAACCAAAGAACAGTGGAAGACGAGGAAGCGGAAGCCCGTAGGAAAAGATGGATAGAAGAGGGTTTTTCCTATAAGGATCCTGTAACAGGGAAAGTTGTCCATGTAAAAGGTACAAAAGATAGCACACAAACATCCAAAGATGGTAGGGTAGTACATGGTTATATAGATCCTAAGACCGGGAAATTCGTCTGGGCAAATGGTAAAGATTCAACACAGCAAGTCTCAAGAGGTCACGCGCAGATGATTGTCGGCCATTCCGTCTCGACTCATGAGGTGAAGCAGGCTGGCTGGAAATACATAGGAAAAGAAGTCAATGAAAATATGGAAGCGGTTTCTGTTGTGGCCGACGATCCCGCCAACACCAATAGCCAGCTGAAAGAACTGGTTATTGTTCAGCCCGACTCTATTGCGCCGAGCAAGACATCGCGTGCAAAGAAGAAAAAGAAGACAGCCGCGGTTCAAACAAGTAAAAAGGACTACCTGCCCGCGCCACCCGATGAAAACCGGATGGAATCCCTCCGTATGACTGTTGTTGGAGAATTGGCTACTATAGCGCCCAAGATACCACAGAAATATGTAGGATTAGATAAACAGATGGGTAAAGATGTTGACAATGTAAGAGTTAAACCTATTGAGGGAATTAAGCCTGGTCCCTTAGATGGTTACGGCAGCAGCAGTAGCAGTTCGGACGATGACGACCCCATCGATGTTCCCGAAATGCCAAGCGTAGATACAGTCAAGGTGGTGAGCTATGCCGGCTCAATATGCAAGAATGTCCCCGTAGAGGAAAGAATAGAAAGAGGCGAAAGCCATGAGTATATCATCTGGCAATTAGCAAACAATGCTTCTTTTGCCAAGTTTATCAAGCCGGACAAATACTATCGTCTGATCTTCAATCAAGTGAACAAGGCCCAGCAAAAGGAATACTTGGATAAGGTTAACGTAGCCATGAAGGCTTTTGCTTTTCAGCAACAACGTCAGAATACCGGTTCAGGAGGTTCCCAGAAGTCTAACAACCAAAACTCAGATTCACAATTAGATTTGGGTAAATATATGAATGACTATCGCAAGGAACTTTCCGGCAAGATAGGACTCGATACCATCAGTAAACTGATACGTACGTTCCATGTCGCTTTGAAGGAAGACACATATAGCACCTACCTCTATGGGGTAATCTTCCGAACGTCTGATTACTACAACTTTGCCGCAACAGAGGGTAAGGGAACTCGCTATGAATACTATGATGCCATAGGTGGAGAAAAAGGAACTTATTGTAATATACATAGTATTAATTATACGGGTAATAGTAAAAGCTTCGCCTATAATGATAATCCTATTATGAATGGTGTTTGGCAAATGGATCCTTATTTTGGTATGATCTATTGGGGCAACTATGGAACAGTCAGTAGCTGCCACATGCCTTGGAGTTTACTTTGCAAGCAAGACATTCTATCGACACCTGCCCTTTCCATCAAATTCCCGCCGTGTTCACGTCGAGAACTTTCAAGATACGATGGTGTCTATAATCTTGATAGTCCCTATTCTGATCAATTGATTGGGCATAGGTTGCGCAACCAGATTATACCCAAGGTTCGTTATAACTCCTATGAACCGGATGAAAAACATTCTTGGTTCACGAAACTTACCGCTGAGTATGAAGCTGATTATGCCACGGCTAACATCATGATGGTTACCTTACGGGCTATGCGTAATAAGATGTTGCAATATCTGGGTAAATATGCAACGCATTTGGAATCAGAATATGCTTGGGGTAAGGCAGGTAAGGGGAATCGTGGAAAGGTCAGAAATAGAATGAATGACTTCCGTGTCTTTTGCGGAGGAATGGATCCCAAATACTATGATCTTGTGATAAAGGATATTGAAGGAGACACCGAGCTGAGCTCTCAAGAAAAGATGGATAAAAAATATAACATGATGCTTCTTCATGCCCAAAATATCAATTTTAATCTGTTGAATGATAAGGATCAAGCTCTTTGGATGAATTACTTCACCCCCCGCAATTATAATCGTTACCATTATATCCCAAGCGACGTTGCCATTCCGTATATACAGATGGTATATATCTATGGAATCAATGTTGCCGATGATACACGTAGACCTATGGCGGATAGACGTCGTGGCGGATACCCAGAACGTCAATGGGTTGTAAACAACATAGATAAGGATATTTCACGGTCTATTGTATCTTACGACTTCAATCTATTCAAAGTTTCCGGATACAATTTAAAAACCAATGAATTTGATGTGCGTCCGGCGACCCGCAGCGCAAATACTTACATCTTGCGGAACTGGCGCAGAAAGCCGATTTTCTACTAACATAACTTGTTAAAACTCCGACTATGAGAACAAGAAGATATATCACAGCCCTGCTCATTGCCTTGACGGCTTTGACAGCGCATGCACAAAAAGCGAGGACTGACAGCAGCCAAACTCAGGCTGCAGCCAAGCCCGTAGTACACGAACTTAAGGCAGTAGTCCGTGCGACGGCCAACAGTGTCACGCTGCGTTGGGCTCCCGACGACTACGTGGCTTGGAAACTGACGCAGCCCTACGGCTATCGCATTCTGCGCGTATCGTTCGATAAGGAGGAAGGCGCCACGCTCGACACGATTGCCGAGTGCCACCCCATCAGCCTTGACGAGTTTAAGAAGCGCTTCGGCGTCAACGATTCTCTTGCCGCGGCTGCTGCCGAAACGGTGTGGGGCGCCAAAGATCTGACGCTGGATCGTACCAAAAGCCGCAAACAAAACATGGGGTCGATTATGGAAGTAGCCGACCAGCAGCAGAACATCTATAGCTATGCCATGGTGGTGGCCGAACAACGCATCGACCTGGCCGAAGCCATGGGTCTGGCCTATACCGACAGGAAAGTGGAACCCGGGCGCTCATACGACTATGCCATCGTGCCGCTCGTACCCGATTCTGTGATCTATCACCGTCGCGTGGGCGTTCTCGATGTCGTTGTGAAGGCGACCCCACGCCCTGCTTTCGGCGCTCAGCTCACCGATTCCATCCTCGGTCCGCACGATATTATGCTGTCGTGGCCCGCCCTGGACTGGAGTTTCTACGACATCGAATGGCGCATGGCCGACAGCCGGCAGTGGCATAAGGCCAACCGGAAGCCCTATATGTCGATGGAGCGTGGCGACGAGAATGCTCCCGATACAAGTTCTGTCTACGTCCATCGTGGCCTGCAGCCGGGGAAATACGTCTATCGTGTCTACGGTTACGACGCTTTCGGCGAACGCACGCTGCCCTCCGAGGAGCACAGCGTGACGCTTCCCGACCTCGTCCCCCCGGAAGCGGCCCGTCTGTATGAGATAGAGATTTTACGTGAGAAGAAGACCAATCTGCCCAAACAGGCCATCCTGCGATGGAAGAAAGACAACATCGAACCCGACTTTGCCGGTTTCCTGCCTTGCTATTTCAACAAAAAACTGCTGGGCGACCAATGGCGACCACTCACCGAGAAGGTGCTGAGTCCCCGCGACAGCGTGGTGACGATCGATATACAGGGACTCCGAACAGGCCTTGTAACCATTGCCTGCTACGATAAGAATGGCAATGTGAGCCATTCCATCCCCATGCAGATGATTATTGCCGACCTCATACCACCGCTTCCTCCAACGCGCCTGCGCTCGGTTATCGACGTCGACGGCAATATGACGTTGGCCTGGCACGCCTCTCGTTCGATAGATGCCGACCATTACGAAATCTACATGGCCAACGACTCCACCCACCAGTTCGCACTCATCAACGACCGGGTAGGAAACGATACCCTCTACACCGAGAAAATCAACATCAATCAGGGCCAACGCCATCGCTATTACAAGATAAAGACCGTTGACCATGAAGGCAACAGTAGCGCGTTCTCTGAAATGCACGTGCGCTATCTGCCCAACTTCGTGCCGCCCACGGCCTGCGTGCTCGACACCATCTGGGTTGAAAAGTCGGAACGGGTACACGTTGCTTGGCTTCCATCACCGCAGAACGACATCGCCCGCTACAAGATTTATCGTCGTTCTGAGAGCGACATGCAGTGGACGCTGTTGCGTTCGATAAGCGCCGACAGCCTCGGTGCCCGTCGTCGGGTCAGTTTGACCGACCAACCCGCCTACAATCGTAAGGACTTTTACCTGTATGCCGTTGAGAGTATTAACCAAACTGGCGTATCTTCGGGCATGAGTATGTATGCTCAGGCTCGCGTGCAAGGGCCGGAAACCTTCCCCGTTCGCGTCAAACTCGATGGCGTATGGAAAGAAAAAGAAGGCAAGGTGATGCTGGGCTGGGGCTTCAAGAAGGAAGAAGTGGAAGCCATCAGTCCCGATTACTACAGCGTTGTATTGCGCAAGGGCGATGGCGATACAGAGTTTAAGTTCATGCGCAGCATCAAGAAGGACGAAGAACCGGTCTATACCGATAACTTACTGACACCCGGCAGCAAGGCGCAGTATCTCGTCAGAGTGAGATTCAAGGACGGGCGTACCACCGATTTCTCCAACATGGTAGAAGTGAAACGCCCCCGTAAATAACCCTTAATTAAAACAACATGAATCCTATGCGTAACGATAAGAAGAGACGGATGCCGCTCTGGTTGGCGGTGCTCTGCACGCTGTTCAGCCTGACATCGTGCGGCGAGTGGTTTGAAATAGACGTTCCGGACTCGGTGGTGCCTACGGGCATGACGATCGACAATCACGACATCCTATTGATGGTGGGCGATTCGCTGCGGCTGACGCCTGCGTTCGTGCCCGACTCGGTGTCGTTGAAAGCAGTGTTCTGGTATGCCGAAGCCGATGTAGCTTCTGTTCAGAACGGCCTTGTCACGGCCTTGAAGCCGGGCGAGGGCAAGATTGTTGCCGTGAGCGTATCGGGCGAATTGCGTGATTCGTGCCGTGTGCAGGTTATCGATAATTGGCTGTTCAACAAACCTGCGTATTACCGCTACGATATGGTGGTCTACGCCTCGGCTAAGGTAGAAGGCCTGCCGGAGTTTTCGCCCAACGATTACATTCTTGCGGCCTTTGTGGGTAACGAACTTCGTGGTATCGGCGTGGTGCGTCAGGCTCAGGGCATCAGTTATTATGAGTTTCGCATTTACAGCAACCAGCCCCAAGGCGAAACCGTGGAGGTGCGAGCCTACCGTCGCAATCATACGGGCGTCACGCGACTTACGCCCACCTATGTGTTTGATGGCGAAACGCACGGTTCACTCTCGCGTCCGGAGATGCTGAAAGTGGCGAAATAAAGAGAAAGATTTAATGAGGATGTGTCAACAAAAGGCACATCCTCTTTTTTAATGTCAATTTTGCAACCCGCTTCTGAACAGGCGATAATATCATGGGGTTACGACACGGACATGCGACAGATATTCCGCGAACGGAAAGTTGTGATTTCGGTCTATCAAATCAAAATTCTGCGGGTCATATTCCTGCGTGCTTTCATGGGAGAAACGGGAAAAGTGGGAACGTAAATTTGGTATTCCTGCTTAAAAACGCTATTTTTGTGGGCATATTTATCAAATATACAATTACCTACTCTCACGCAGTCGAGGATGCTCTCGCTGACCGGTGGCCTGTGGAAACAGAACCCGGGGTGGAATAACTGATTATCTAACTCATTCCTATCATGCAATCAAGAATTTTATATTGTCTCACGGGCACGGTGGCGCTGGGTGCGTTCGTGCCCGCACAGGCCCAACAGCGGCCCATGAACATCGTGTACATCATGAGCGACGACCACTCTTTTCAGACGATTAGCGCTTATGACAACCGCTTCATTCAGACACCCAACATCGACTGGATCGCGCAGCATGGCGTGAGATTCAACGAAAGTTTTGTGGCCAACTCGCTGAGCGGACCCTCCAGAGCCTGCATGCTGACAGGCAAACATAGCCACGCCAACGGCTTCACCGACAACTCAAAGACCTTCGACGGCGGCCAACAGACGTTCCCGAAGCTGCTCCAGAAGGTGGGCTATCAGACCGCGATGATCGGCAAATGGCACCTTACGTCGTTGCCAACGGGCTTCGACTACTGGGACATTCTCATCGGACAGGGCGACTACTACAACCCCGATTTCCTGTGCAACGGCAAAGAACTGCGCCGACCGGGCTACGTGACCAACATCATTGCCGATCTGGCCATCGACTGGATGGACAATCGGCGCGACCCGAACAAGCCTTTCTGCCTGCTCATGCACAACAAAGCGCCCCACCGGGTGTGGAGTCCCGACACGTGCGACCTCGACCTTTACAACGATAAAGTGTACCCCCTGCCGGCCAACTTCTACGACGACTACAAGGGACGACGCGCCGCCGCCAAGCAAGAGATGAATATCATGAAGGATATGGATATCGTCTACGACAACAAAATGGCCGATCACGAGAACGAAATCCACTCAAACAAGGAACTGGAAGCCATGGGCCGCGCCAACTATGAGCGCATGTCGCCGTCGCAGCGTGCGCAGTGGGATCGCCATTACGACCCTATCATCAAGCGGTTCAAAGAGGCGGGCCTGTCGGGCAAGGCATTGGCCGAATGGAAATACCAGCGTTACATGCACGACTACATGCGGGTGATTCACTCGGTAGACCGCAACGTGGGCCGGGTCATCGACTATCTGCGCGAGAAAGGGCTGCTCGACAACACACTCATCGTCTATACGTCCGACCAAGGCTTCTATATGGGCGAGCACGGGTGGTTCGACAAGCGTTTCATGTATGAGGAATCGTTCCGCACGCCACTGCTGATGTATCTGCCGGGTGGCAAGCAGGGCACGGTAAACCAGATGGTACAGAACATCGACTACGCCCCCACGTTCCTCGAACTGGCCGGCGTTGAGGTGCCCAAGGACATTCAGGGCCGTTCGTTGCTGCCGCTGTTGCGCGGACAGCAGCCCAAAGACTGGCGCCAATCGCTCTACTATCACTACTACGAATACCCGGCCGAGCACTCCGTATGTCGCCATTACGGCATCCGCACGGGCCGCTATTCGCTCATGCACTTCTACAACGACATTGACGCCTGGGAACTCTACGACCTGAAGAACGACCCTTCGCAGATGCACAACATCTACGGCAAGCCCGGTACCGAGAAACTCACGGCGGATCTGAAGCGTCAGTTGCTGCAACTGCAAGTGCAGTATAACGACCCCATTCGCAACGCCAAGGGACATCGGTAGAGCGATAGAACAACATCATCCGCCTGTTTTCATCGCACGATGTAGACACAACGATATGATATAACACAAGAGCAGGGTAGTCCGCTAATGCCGGACTGCCCTGCTTTTATGTCATTAGCAGGTTACCTCACCTCAAAAACAAGCATGAAAGAATTGGAATAAAGGAGGGTGATTTATCATCTCCCGCATAAACAAAAAACAACACATAACGAGTCGCCATGCGCCAGCGTAAGGGCGTGATTTATCCCTTTCCATTTCTGTGTTTGTTTTTATGGTCTGCGTATAAAGGTGTTGA
>CAUURC010000004.1:0-73526 GCA_963547405.1 uncultured Prevotella sp. | reverse complement strand
GCAACTATAATCTAAGTAAATGAAAAAGTTTATTGAGACACTAAAGAACTGTTGGAAGGTTGAGGATTTGCGTCAGCGACTCCTCGTGGTACTTCTGTTTACGGCTATCTACCGTTTTGGCTCGTTTGTTGTCCTTCCTGGTATCAACCCGAGCATGTTAGACAAACTTCAGTCGCAAACCTCAGGCGGCCTTATGTCGCTTTTGGACATGTTCTCTGGTGGTGCATTTTCCAATGCATCCATGTTTGCACTTGGAATTATGCCTTACATCTCAGCTTCTATCGTTATGCAGCTCCTCGCCATTGCTGTTCCTTATTTTCAGAAGATGCAGCGTGAAGGTGAGAGTGGTCATAAGAAAATAAACTGGTATACAAGATGGCTTACAGTAGCCATCTTGTTATTCCAAGCTCCTGCTTACCTTCTTAATTTGAAGGCTCAGGCAAGTCAGGCTTTGGCTTCAGGCATATCTTGGACAGTGTTCATGATTCCTGCTACCATTATCCTTGCTGCAGGTAGTATGTTTATTCTTTGGCTTGGAGAGCGTATAACTGATAAAGGAGTAGGAAATGGTATCTCTATTATCATTATGATCGGTATTATTGCTCGTCTTCCTCAGGCTTTCGTGCAAGAAATCGGTTCACGTTTTACTGCCATTTCGGGTGGTGGCCTTGTAATGTTTATAGTAGAAATCCTTATCCTCTATGCAGTTGTTTGTGCATCTATTCTTTTGGTGCAAGGAACGCGTAAAGTTCCTGTGCAATATGCAAAGCGTTTGGTTGGCAATCAGCAGTATGGTGGTGCACGTCAATATATTCCTTTGAAGCTTTTTGCTGCTAATGTAATGCCTATCATCTTTGCTCAGGCTTTGATGTTCATTCCATTAACAATTGTTCGTTTCCAGTCTGAGAATTCTTCTTGGGTTATGCGTTCTTTGATGGATAACCGTAGTCTGCTGTACAATATTATTTATGTAGGGCTAATCATTGCATTTACATATTTCTATACAGCAATTACGCTTAATCCAACTCAGATGGCAGAAGATATGAAACGTAACAATGGTTTCATTCCTGGGGTTAAGCCCGGTAAGGATACAGCAGAGTATATTGATTCCATCATGTCTCGTATTACTTTACCAGGTTCATTATTCATTGCTTTCATAGCTGTAATGCCTTCATTGGCCCATCTTCTTAATGTTCAAGATTCTTTCTCTCAATTTTTTGGAGGAACGTCTCTGTTGATTTTGGTTGGTGTGGTTATAGATACGCTCCAGCAGATTGAAAGTCATCTGATGATGCGCCATTATGATGGCCTTCTTAATTCTGGCCGTACACGTAAGAGTGGAGTATCTGCTTACTAAGACTTTATTTGTCAGTCAAATCTGTTAGCATTTACAATAACTTATAGACTTGTTATAGCAGGATTTTAGTTCTGCTTTAGTCATCCTCCAAGTGGATATGATTTATTCCTCTATCTTCGGTTAATGAGGTTGTGAAGAATTTCCATTTGGAGGAATATTTAAACGAAGCATACTTTGGAAGATTTCTTGTGATAAGGAAATCTTACGTGTAGACAATTTAATTAGAAGCGCAAAACATTCATTATGGCAAAGCAATCAGCTATTGAACAAGATGGCACTATCGTAGAATCTCTCTCAAATGCGATGTTTCGTGTAGAGTTGGAAAACGGTGTGCAGATTATAGCTCATATTTCCGGTAAGATGCGTATGCACTATATCAAGATTCTGCCTGGAGATAAAGTAAAAGTTGAGATGAGTCCATACGATTTGACTAAAGGAAGAATCGTATTCAGATACAAATAATTCAATTATAGATATGAAGACTAGAGCATCATTAAAGAAACGTACAGCCGACTGTAAGATCGTTCGTCGTAAAGGTCGTTTGTTCGTTATCAACAAAAAGAACCCTAAGTACAAAACGCGCCAGGGTTAGTGTTAAAGATTTGTAATTAATCATTCTTTGCTAAAGAAATGATTAACTTTGCATGCTCTTTAGCGAGAAACAAACATTTTTATTATTTTTATTCAATTTACAAATGGCAATAAGAATTGTTGGAGTAGATTTGCCCCAAAATAAGCGTGGCGAAATCGCATTGACCTACATTTATGGTATTGGTCGAAGTAGTTCAGCAAAGATATTGGATAAAGCCGGCGTTAATCGTGACCTGAAGGTCAGCGAGTGGTCTGATGACCAAGCAGCTACTATCCGTGAAATTATCGGCGCTGAATTTAAAGTAGAAGGTGATCTTCGTTCTGAGATCCAAATGAACATCAAGCGTCTGATGGATATTGGTTGCTATCGTGGTGTTAGACATCGTAATGGTCTTCCTGTTCGCGGTCAAAGTACTAAGAACAATGCTCGTACCCGTAAGGGAAAGAAGAAGACTGTTGCTAATAAGAAAAAGGCTACTAAGTAATTAAGGAGGTAATTATTATGGCAAAAACAAAAGCAACATCCAAGAAAAGAAATGTGCGCGTTGACGCAGTTGGTCAACTCCACGTACATAGTTCATTCAATAATATCATTGTTTCTTTAGCAAATAGTGAGGGTCAGGTTATTTCTTGGTCTTCTGCAGGTAAAATGGGCTTCCGTGGCTCAAAGAAAAATACTCCTTACGCAGCTCAGATGGCAGGAGAAGATTGTGCTAAAGTGGCTTTTGATCTTGGTCTTCGCAAGGTTAAGGCTTATGTAAAGGGGCCGGGTAATGGTCGTGAGTCTGCTATCCGTGCCGTGCATGGAGCTGGTATTGAAGTTACAGAGATTGTAGACGTAACTCCGTTACCGCACAATGGTTGCCGTCCTCCCAAGCGTCGCAAGGTTTAATTTTTAAATACATTACAAGATTATTTTTATATTATGGCAAGATATATAGGCCCGAAATCTAAAATTGCGCGTCGCTTTGGTGAACCCATCTTTGGCGCCGACAAAGTTTTGTCCAAGAGAAACTTCCCTCCTGGACAGCATGGCAATAACCGTCGCAGGAAAATGTCTGAGTACGGTGTCATGTTGGCAGAGAAGCAGAAAGCTAAGTACACTTATGGTGTTCTTGAGCGTCAGTTCCGTAATATGTTTGAAAAAGCTGCTAAGGCTGATGGTATTACCGGTGAGGTTCTACTTCAGAACTTGGAAAGCCGTCTCGACAATGTCGTATTCCGTTTGGGTATTGCTCCGACCCGTGCCGCTGCTCGTCAGATGGTAGGTCACAAGCATATCGTTGTTGATGGTAAGGTGGTTAATATTCCTTCTTATGCAGTTAAGCCAGGTCAGATTGTTGGTGTTCGTGAGAAGGCTAAATCACTTGAAGTTATCCAGACAGCTCTTGCCGGTTTCAATCACAGCAAGTATCCATGGATAGAGTGGGACGAAACTTCTAAGAGTGGTAAATTCCTGCACAAGCCGGAACGTGCTGACATTCCAGAAAACATCAAGGAGCAGTTAATCGTTGAGTTGTACTCTAAATAAATCATTAAGTTAATGGCGATATTAGCATTTCAAAAACCTGATAAAGTTGTAATGTTGGAGGCCAACGACAAATTCGGTCGTTTCGAATTTCGTCCACTTGAGCCTGGGTTCGGCGTTACCATCGGTAACTCCCTCCGCCGCATTCTCCTTTCATCGCTTGAAGGTTTCTCCATCAATACCGTGCGCATCGCCGGTGTTGAGCACGAGTTCTCTTCTGTGCCTGGTGTAAAGGAAGATGTGACCAACATTATCTTGAATTTGAAACAAGTAAGATTCAAGCAAGTAGTAGAAGAATTCGAGAATGAGAAAGTTAGTATCACCGTAGAGAATTCCACAGAATTCAAAGCAGGTGATATCGGCAAGTATCTGACTGGATTTGAAGTGTTAAACCCTGATTTGGTGATTTGTCATATAGATGCCAAAGCTTCTATGCAAATAGATCTTACGATAAACAAAGGTCGTGGCTATGTTCCGGCCGATGAGAATCGTGAGTTTTGTACAGATGTCAACGTAATTCCAATCGATTCTATCTACACCCCTATCCGTAACGTTAAGTATTCAGTAGAGCCATATCGTGTTGAGCAAAAGACTGATTATGACAAACTGGTTATTGAAGTTACGACCGATGGTTCCATATCCCCCAAGGATGCACTTAAAGAAGCAGCCAAGATACTGATTTATCATTTCATGCTCTTCTCCGACGAGAAGATTACATTGGAGAGTCCTGATACAGAGAACAATCAGGAGTTCGATGAAGAGGTTCTGCACATGCGTCAATTGCTCAAGACTAAGCTTGTTGACATGAATCTTTCTGTCCGCGCGCTTAACTGTTTGAAAGCTGCCGACGTTGAAACGCTTGGCGATCTTGTTCAGTACAACAAGACAGACCTTCTTAAGTTCCGCAACTTTGGTAAGAAATCGCTTTCTGAGCTTGATGATTTGCTCGAGAGTCTGAATCTGTCCTTTGGAACCGATATTTCAAAGTATAAATTGGATAAGGAGTAATCTGAGATAGCTTGTTGTTTTCGGACTATGCCAATGGGCACGCTGTTTTAGATGAATATCCACAACAATTAAAAACAAAATGAGACATAATAAAAAATTCAACCATCTGGGTCGTACTGCATCTCACCGCAGTGCCATGCTTGCTAACATGGCTGTGTCGTTGATTATGCACAAAAGAATCACTACGACCCTCGCAAAGGCAAAAGCCTTGAAGAAGTATGTAGAACCCCTTCTGACCCGTTCAAAGAAAGATGATACAAATAGCCGTCGTGTTGTTTTCCGTTATCTTCAGAACAAGGAAGCCGTTAAGGAACTCTTCGGTGAGGTTGCTGCCAAGGTGGCTGATCGTCCAGGTGGTTATACCCGCGTAATTAAGTTGGGTACCCGTCGCGGTGACGCTGCTCCAATTGCTTTCATCGAGCTTGTTGACTTCGATGAGAATATGGCAAAGGCTCCTAAGGCAGAGAAGAAGACTCGTCGTAGCCGTCGTTCTACTAAGAAAGATGAGGTTACCGAGGCTCCTGCAACAGAAGCACAGGTAGCAGACGCTCCTGTAGCAGAAGAAGTAAAGGCAGAATAAATTAGATTATTAATTTAATTCTCATTAATACTAAAAGAGGATGTGTCAAACAAGACGCATCCTCTTTTTTTTGTATAAGGCTCCGATAGTCATATCTACTATGCATTGCATGGTGTATTTTTTACGAATCCTCTTGTTACTGCAAAGCCTTGATACACTCAAGTCGGGGCTTTGCAATAAAATCTTAATGATTCAGTTTGCTGCTGATCAAACCATCAACAGAGAATTTCCCTGTTCCCGCAAACCATGAGAGAACGAAAATGACGAGGTAGAGGAATGCTAACTCACCACCGCTGACAGAACCTCCATGTACGGTTGTGAAAGCAACAATCATTGTGAAAATCATTGGTAGTAGTGCCAAACGGGTGAGGAAACCGAAGGTAAATGCCAGGCCGCATATCAGTTCGCCAAAGATACTCAAGCTCACAGCTACTTCTCCACTCATACCGAAGGGGGCTGGGAAGTGTGCAGCCGTTTCTGTGAAGTGTTGTAACTTGTCGAGTCCATGGCTCGCAAATGTCAATCCGAATAGAAGGCGTGAAGCCAGCAAAAGGAAGGATGTCTTTGTGCCTTCAACTTTAGGGAACAGTAATTCTAAACTTTTCATTTCTTATCCTTTTTATATTTATATTATTTTGCCTACAATGCTAATCGTAGCTATATGTGACGAATAGCATTGGGGCAATATCTTTAGTTGTTTGCAAAGGTATGGATTATTTTCTTTTATAGTCGTCCGGTAAAACCTAAATCATATATAAGCGTAGAATAAAACAGCTATGGTTGTGAGCATCTTAAACGTGAAGCATATCATTGTTGTTACCGCGACATCAAACAAGCAAGGGCTATTCAGCACGCGTGCCGGATAGCCCTTTTCTTATAGCTTTGCTAAAGTGCTGGTGTGTGGATTTAGGCTCCCAAGGATTTACCATCATTATCTACCTGTGAGCACTTTAGATTATCATCTCCATGCTATACGCAGTATATTTCTATATGTGGGCTAATTCTCTGTGAAAAAATCGTACAAATCGCTCTTTTATTTTGCGTCAAGGAAAAAGTTTTCGCAAATAAGCCAAGCATTTTGATAGTTAGCATAAGCACAACAAGTCGCTGATAGTCAGCTGTTTGTAGAAAACAGCAAGGTTTTTGTTGGTCAAAAGATCGTCAAAAACCGCGAAAAACGGTCTAAAAGTAGCCCTTTTACCGTGTAAAAGCATGGCGATTACCCGGTAAAAGAGCTGCTTTGGGCAAGCAAAAGCTATGCTTTTACATCGAAAAACGCTAAAAACGATCTGCCGCAAGGATAAAAAACGCAGTTTTATCTCTGTTTTTCTCTCTGGTTGGAGAATTTTTAGAGGCCGTTTTTGTGATGTTTTTTTTACGTTTTTATGCCATCGCCCGCGCGCGACCCGTGCCCGTTTCTCGTTGAGAGGGACAGCCTCGTTTAAAATGAATCGATGCGTTGAGGGCGAAAAATGTATTGTTTCGAGCGGATACAGACGAGAAACCGAAGCGTAAAGCTGCACGACCGGTCCTAAAGAGTGGGGGAGGTTTCAATGTAAATAATCATTTTTAGGTATTGTTAATGTTTTCATTTTGCTCTACTTTTGTCATCAAAAGAACCGAGTTCGTCATCTATCTATTCGTTTTTGATTTTCGATGGGTTCAAAATATATATTTATCGTATTGTTTTGTTGGCTTTCGTTGCATTGCGCCGGCCAACAACAAGTTACTATTAGCGGTGTCGTGACCGACGCTGCTGATAAAACAACGCTTGCCATGGCTACCATTTCATTCCAAGGCAAGCATCCTAAAGCCACGCTGGCTAATGCTGACGGACGTTTTTCCGTTCATGTAATGGCCGGCGAAAGCTATGTCATGAAGGTGAGTTATGTGGGCTATGAACCTTACAGACGCACCGTGACGTTTACCAAGAACACAACGTTGAATGTGAATCTGAAAGCCAACCTGCGCCTCAGCGAAGTGACTATCACGGCCAAGGAGGCGCAAGGGCTTGTCACCAAGTCTATCATTGGGCGCGACGCGATGAACCAGCTACAGCCCAACAGCTTGGCCGACCTCATGGAACTGCTGCCGGGCGGCTACTCCAAAGACCCGAATATGGGCATGGCCAACACGATAAGCCTGCGCGAAACGGGAAATATGACCTCCGGCGGTGGCTTAACTCACAATAATGCCTTCGCCATATCGTCGCTCGGTACGCAGTTTGTTGTAGACGGCACGCCCATCAACACCGACGCCAATCTGCAATTCTCGCCGCTTTCGGATACGCAAAATGTCAGTTCGGGGGGCGGAACGGAAAACTATCGCAACATTACCAACAAGGGCGTTGACATGCGCACGATAGGCACTGACGACATTGAGCGCGTCGAAGTGATACGAGGAATACCCTCGGTAGAGTATGGCAACCTGACCAGTGGCATCGTCAACATCAAGAAGATACGCCGTAAGATGCCGCTCTCCGCCCGCTTCAAGGCCGATGGTTACAGCAAATTGTTCTCTGTCGGGAAAGGTATTGCGCTCGGTAACGACGATGCCCGGGTGCTCAACGCAGACCTTGGCTATCTCGATTCAAAAGTAGATCCAACCGATAATCTCGAAAACTACAAGCGGCTGAATGCCTCATTGCGCTATACGTTCAGAAAGACGACGGCGGGAAAGACAGATTGGAAATGGGAGTCGGCGTTCGACTACTCCGGCTCTTTCGACAACAGTAAGGCCGATCCCGACCTCAATTACGGGCGCATCGACGAATATCGCTCCAATTATAATCGCATGGTCTTCACCAATAGCTGGTCGCTGAACCGCAAGAAGGGCTTGCTTCGCGAGATAGAAGTCAACACTTCCGTGTCGCAACAACTGGATCGCCTGCGCCAAAGACGCCTCGTGGCACCGCAACGCTACGGCATCGTGCCCACGGGATGGGAGGAAGGTGAGCACGAGGCCGCCGCAGTCTATGCCGAATACGTAGCCGATTACCTGTGCGATGGCAAGCCTTTCAACGCCTGGCTCAAAGCCAAAGGGCTGTTCCGGTTGGATGTTGGCTCATTGGAAAACCGACTGAAGGTGGGCTTCAACTGGGACTATTCTAAGAATTACGGCGACGGACAAGTGTATGACATGAGCCATCCGCTCAGTGTCAGCGGCTGGTCGACCCGCCCGCGGCGCTACAAGGACATCCCCGGACTACAAAACCTGTCGGTCTTTGGCGAAGAAAACTTCGTGGCAAAGATAGGTGGAAGTGTACTGGAAGGCATGTTCGGCGTGCGTCTGAATACCATACCCGGACTTGACAAGCGCTTTGACATGAGCGGAAAAGTATATGCCGACCCACGTGTCAATATCAACTGGCGATTGCCTTATCTTGCGGTTGGGGGTAGCCCGCTGCGCTTCGCGATAGCTTCGGGTTGGGGGCTGACCACGAAAAATCCCACGCTCAACTACCTTTTTCCCGTCAATTATTACAGCGACTTCGTGGAGCTGGCCTATTATGACACCAAGAATCCTGAACGCGACAGCCGTTTTGTGGTGATGAGCTATCGGCAGGATCCCACCAACTATGCCATCAAACCGGCCCGCAACCGAAAGTGGGAGGTGCGGTTAGACGTTGACTGGAAAGAGAACTCGCTGAGCGTCGACTACTTCTATGAGCAAATGACCTCGGGTTTTCGCTATTCTCGCGTCTACGGCGACTATCTTTATAAGAAATATGACGCTTCGCGGATGTCGGCCGGAACAGACTGGCGCACGCTGCCCTTTGAGAACCGGCACGTGCTCGACGGCTATCAGCAGGCCTCGAACGGCAGCAAGATGGTGAAACAGGGCATCGAACTGCAATTCACCTCTGCCCGTATCCGTGTCCTGCGCACCCGTATCAATGTCAGCGGAGCATGGTTTCACACCATCTATACCAACAGTCAGCCGATGTTCGACCCCGTAAGTACGGTGATAGACAACCGCCCCGTGAGTGAGTCTTACGTGGGGCTTTACGACTGGAATGACGGACAGGTGAACGACAGGCTCAACACCAACTTCACGTTCGACACCCAAGTGCCCGAGTGGGGCTTCATCTTTACCACCTCGGCGCAGTGTATGTGGCTCATCAAGACCAAGCGGCAAGAGAAGCATGGCTACCCCATAGGCTATATTTCGGCGGCCGATGGTAAGGTGCATCCCTATACTTCGGAAAGCGAACAGGATATCTTTCTGAAGCAACTGGTGAAAACCTATAAGGCTGATATGTTCCGACCATTCACGGTGCCGATGTCGATGATCGTCAATCTCAAGGCTACCAAGCGAATCGGACGCTACATGCGGTTGTCTTTCTTTGCCAACAAGATATTGGATTACCTGCCCGACTACAAGTCAAACGGCAAGGTGATACGCCGCAACGCTTCACCCTATTTCGGAGTAGAGGCCAATTTCACGATATAATTCTTAACCTATCCATATAATAAAAAGATGAAAACAGTTATATCTACTTTAGCATTGGCCACGCTGACCATGCTTGTCCTGTTCTCATCGTGTAGCGATGACAAAGAATTTGTTAAGGTTGCAACGAATCTTACGATAGATTATCCCACGAACGTGAAAAACCTTAAGGTTGTTTCAGAGAAGATTCAGTTTACCAATCTTACGTCGGGCGCAAAGACAAGTCTGACCCATTCAGGCCATATTCAGTTGTCTGAAGGACTTTATGATTGCGTGTATTCGGCTGATGTTACGTATGAAAACGGAGAAGGCGCTGAGACCGCGACGGCGAAAGGATACCTCACGGGTAAGGCCGAAAACATAACCATCTCGGAATCCTCGAAAAACCATAAAATAGAAACCTTCCTTTCGGCGGTAAACGAAGACTTTATTCTTGAGGAAGTGTTCTTTTCCGGCACGTTGCGTGCTTCGGGATCGCAATACTATGGCGACAGTTACATCAAGATTTTCAATAACACCGACCATGTGCTTTATGCCGATGGGCTGGCTTTCTGCGAATCGAAGTTTAAGTCGGTGCAGTATTTTGAATATTCACCCGATATTCGTAAAGACACGTTTACGGTGTGGTCGCTTTACGTTATTCCCGGTAATGGAACAGAACATCCGGTCATGCCCGGCCAATCACTACTCATCTGCGACACGGGCATCGACCATCGGGTGGCCAACCCCAACTCATTCGACTTGAGCAAGGCCGATTTTGAGTGGTACGACGTTTCGTCTTCTCCCTCTCATTTGGATATCGATGGGCCTACGGTACCCAATCTGGACAAATGGTATTGCTACACGTTGAGTTTCTATGTCCTGCACAATCGTGGATTCACGTCATTCGCCCTCGCTCGTATTCCGAAGAATATATCTAAGCAACAGTATCTCAAAGACTATCTATACACCTATTATTATACGATGTATCTTCCGCAGGGCACTTTCCCCATGCAACAGACAGCTTATAAGATTCCCAATGCGTGGATTGTGGACGGGGTGAACTGTAGTGTGCAGAGCAGTCGGCTGTGGAACATCCTCCCTCCGTCGGTGGATGCGGGGTGGACACACGTCGGGCATGTGGATCACGACAAGACCCGCTACTTCAAAAGCATCCGCCGCAAGTTGCAGTTTGTAGACGGCAAAGGTGTCATACACCTGCAAGACACCAACAATTCCACCGAAGATTTCAATACGGAGTGCATTCCTTCAGTGATAGAAGAACAGGGAACGGCCATCAGTGCCGACGGCACAAAAGCTACGACCCATACTTATGATGGCGTTACTCCGAAGAAATAAATGAATAAAAACAACTGATGTGGATAAGACGATAGTTCACTTCCTTATGGCGGTTTCGCTTGTAGCCTTCGGCCCTGTCGCTTTGGCCAAGGCTGACGACAATATTGTGGAGAGGCAGACCGAACACCGGAGCGATACCCGTTCATGGTTTCCGGAAATCTACCGCAACCCCGCCATGCAATGGAATCGTTATGAGTTTTCGCTGAACCGATTAAGCGCAACCTACGCTAACAGCTGTGCCACTCTGCCACAACGGTTGGAGTATGGCGATAAAACGGCGGTTGCGGGAGGCCATATCGACGCGTTTCTGCGAAAAAAGAAAGTTTCTCTGTGGGGCATGGCTCACTACACCAATGGCCAGACACGCCATATACGTTACAGCGAAACCAGCGATTTCGACCTTCTTTATCCCTACGTCATGGCCGATACCATCGAAGGAGGAGTGTCGCGCAAAGAGACTTACGACTTCGTGGGCGGTTTTGCGCTTCGCAAGAACAAGTGGACGGTGGGCGCGGAAGGACGCTATACGGCCCAGTTGGAATACCGAACGGTGGACCCTCGCCCCAAAAACCTCACGGGTTATTTGCAGGCGAAGGCAGGAATGGGCAGGTCGGGACTCTTCAATGACACTTACGAAGGGGGATTGTCGGTAGGCGTCAGACGATACAAACAGACGAATACACTTGAGTTTTACAACGAAACTTCGCGGCCGGCCGTTTATCATCTCACCGGATTGGGCATGGATTATTTCCGTTTTAGAGGTTCCTATACCTCTACTTATTATAAAGGATTGGGCTGGGATGCCACGGTAGAACTGCGTCCCGTGGCTCACCGAAACGGCGTTTACGCGGCGTTGAACTATAGTTTCTTGTCGATAGAGAAAATCATTTCGGATCTCAACGAATTGCCACTCGCGAAGTTGGTATTACGCCATCAAGGCTTTGAAACGGGCTATCTGCACAAAGGAAAAACCTATACGTGGGGCATGAAGGTGGCGGAAACCTACGACGAACGGCGAGGAATAGAAAATATCTTTGGCTCGGCACAAGATAATATCTATCCGCAGATAGCTTCCGGACGGCAGTATCAGGAGAACCAATGGGAGTTGTCGGGCACGTTGTTATGCCAATACCGTCCATCGCGCACGGCCCTATACGACCTTTCGGTGAGCCAACGCTATCGCCATATCCGCGAAACCTATGCAGAACCATGGCGTAAGCTGTCCGCGTCAGCGCAAGTGTCGGCCCTCACGTTGAAGGCAATGTGGCAGATGAAACGGTGGATGTTGCAGACATCCGCTCATTTAGATTACGCTTGGAACTGCCGCAGCAGCATGGCGTTGAATGGAAAAAGTGACGCGCACATGATGACGCCCGTGTATCATCGCCATGCTTTTTATGGCAATAACCGCTATGACGCAGGCCTGCAAGCTGAAGCCAATTATGCCGTGAACCGGCATTATAGCGTGTTTATAGCTGCCGGATGGAATCATGCGCACTACATGAAAACAGAACACAACAGCCTCTTACACCTCTCGTTGGGCATGGAATTCTAATTAAAAATATTCACACTAAAAACAAAAAACTATGATGAAAAAATTACTCCTATCGTTTATGATGCTGACAATCGTGGCTATAGCCTACGCAGCGGACTTCAAGTATCAGTGGCATCACACCATCTACGGACAAACCAAAGCCGGTAACTCGCCTATTTCCGTCATCAAGACAACAGACGGCAACTATGTGACCTTCACCGCTTTTGGGTCCAACACCCGGACAGGAACCAAAGTCTATTTCGACGGGCAACCGCTTAAAGACGCAGAAGGAAACGAAATCGAAGGCTGCCTGTATGAAGCACCAAACCCAAACTCTGCCAACGACAACCTCTTGTTACAGAAAATGAATCCTGAAACGGGCGCCGTGATTTGGACGGTGTACTCGGATAAGGGCACTTTGTACAGCAATAAATCTATCTATCCTACAGCCGATGGCGGTTTGATCTTTGCCGGTGACGTGCGCAATCTTGCCAACAAGACGGAAACAACACTTTTCCGAATGGTCGGAGCCAATGGCCAAAAGACAGAAGTGAGTTACACGCCGGCCGGAAATAATCATACCTCAGCAGAAGGTGTCATCGCCAAGATAGATAAAGACGGAAAAGTGGAATGGGCTAAATTGATAGCCACCACCACGCATCCCACCATCGATAAGGAATTCGGCGGCTATGCCATCTATTACAAGGGGCTAGTCGTAGACTGCAAGGGTAACATTTATGTATGTGGCAACTACATGTCGTCCGTGACATTCGTGAAACGTGACGGCACAGAGGAGACACATCAGGCCAAGAACACGGCGGCGTGGGACGGAACCGTGCAGTCATCAGCCGGTGACCCATTTATTGCCAAACTCGACAAGGACGGTTATCTGCTCCAGTTCATGACAGAAGACGAGAGCAACGTGAAGTTTGCGACATTCGACAAAATGGTTATCAAAAACGATATCCTCTATGTGAGTGGGCGCTTACAGGGTGACGGAACCGCCACCATCAAGTTCGGCAACACCACTCTACAACCTAACGATTGCTGGAATCTCATCTACGCTTCCGTGAAAACCGAAGATTTGAGCCTCAATTATATCAAGATGTTGGTTGCGGGGAAGTTCGATGGCAAGAGCTATGCCGTGCAGAATATGAACCTCCAATACTATAACGGCAGCCTCTACATGACCGGATTGATTACGGGAAGCCTGGCTGATGACGCCTCTTCGACGCCTTTCATCGCCACAACTACCAAGATGCGCGAAGCCTTTATCGTGAAAGTAGAAGCCAAAAGCGGCAATCGGTTGGCAGCCGGCATAGACGGGCAGTCCATTACAGCGGCCTATGCCGTTGTCGAAACGAAAGATCCCTCCACCGTTTGGGTTTACGGGTATCATCTGTTTGCTAAGGCCCGGCTCAACAAGTATACGCTCAAGGACGGCAAACTGGTGAAAGGAACGGAAGAGATTGTGCTTGACCAAGCCCATATGGGCATGTTGGGAGCCCCTCTGATTGATGGCAATGCTTTCGTTTCTATGGCAAGGCCACGCTATGATTCCGGCACCATCTTGGGCGTAACGGGCGATCCGACAAAATTCTATAATTGGGGCATTGTCCTTACAAAGCACACCTGCGAAGACATTCTGGCCGACGAAGGCACACCAGCAGGCATCAAGGACATAAACGTACAGAAGAATAAAGTGAGCAGCTGCGACGTTTATACCCTGACGGGCGTGCTCGTAAAGAGAGCCAAGACCATGACAGAAGCTACGAATGGTCTATCTTCCGGCCTTTATATCATCGGCGGTAAAAAGGTAATCGTGAAGTAAAAGGTTTGTTTTTTTCAGACTTGTATACTCTAAAATATATCTTACATGAAGAAAACGTTTTCATGGTTGCTGTTTCTGTTGTGGCTGCCGCTCGTTGTTTCCGCCCAAACGCTGAAGCAAGACGCTTCTTTCCTCACGGGAAAGCTGAAGAACGGACTGACCTATTACATTCGCCGCAATGCCAAAGAGCCTGGAATCGCCGATTTTTACATTGCTCAGCGAGTGGGTTCTATCCTCGAAGAACCACGACAACGTGGATTGGCTCACTTTCTGGAACACATGGCCTTCAACGGAACTGCGAATTTTCGTGGCGAAGGCGCGTCACTCGGTATTGTGCCCTGGTGTGAAAGCGTAGGTGTAAAGTTCGGAGCTAATCTCAATGCCTATACCAGCGTCGACCAAACGGTGTATAATATCTCGGCTGTACCTGTGGAGCGCGAGTCTGTTCTCGACTCGGCCCTGCTTATTCTGCATGACTGGAGCCATGACCTACTGCTCACCGACAAGGAGATTGATAAGGAACGTGGCGTGATACACGAAGAATGGCGCATGCGTCGTGCCGGAAAGGCCACGCAACGCATGATGGAACGTGTGCTGCCTGTAGTCTATCGAGGTACAAAATATGAAGACTGCCTGCCTATCGGGTCGATGGATATCGTGGATAATTTTCCTTATAAGGACTTACGCGACTATTACAAGAAGTGGTATCGTCCTGATTTACAGGCCGTGATTGTGGTGGGCGACATTCGTCCGGCTGAGGTGGAGGCGAAAATCAAGCGACTATTCGGCGACATTCCTCGTCCCAAGCACGCAGCAGAGCGCATTTATTATCCCGTGGGTAATAATGAACGGATGATTGTTGCTACCGACCGCGATAGTGAACAACCCATCATGCTGGCTAACCTCTACATGAAGCACGATGCCGTGCCTGATGGAGAGAAAACAACGACAACCTATCTGAGGAATAATTACATCGAATCGCTCATTATTTCGATGCTCAATGCTCGCTTGCAAGAGTTGCAACAGCAAGCCGTTTCGCCCTTCCTGTCGGCAGCGGCTCATACCGGCACCTTCCTCGTTTCGCGAACGAAGGATGCTTTTTGGCTCTCTTTCGGTTGTAGACAAGAGAATGTGAAAGGGGCGTTCGATGCGGTAATAGCCGAGAGCGAGCGTGCACGTCGCTACGGATTCACCACGAGCGAACTGCAACGTGCGCAAGACAGACAGTTGAAAGTGGCTGAGCGTCTATATGCCGAGCGTGAAGATCGCCGCAATCGCTACTTTGTAGACAAGGCATTGCAACACTTTTTGTCGACCGAACCACTGGTTGCGGAGGCTAATCGGCTTGAACTTATCAAGCAATTCAGCCGCACGGTTACTCCGGAAGAAGTGAATAAGGCAGTAAAAAGTTTGATTTCAGACCAAAATCAAGTGCTTGTAGTCTATGCACCCGATAAACCTGAGTTTAAACTTCCGACCAATGACACGCTCGAACAGTATGTACTCGAGGCGCAAGCAAAGGCTTACGAGCCATACAAAGAGCCACAACTGAGCGGAGAACTCATCTCGCAGCTGCCTCAATCGGGAACGATCGTCAGCGAACGATCGGGCATGCATGGTACGAAGGTTCTGGAATTGAGCAACGGAACCACCGTCTACGTCAAGCAAACTAACTTCAGCAAGGATCAGATAACGATGCGCTTTTGGGGTGAAGGAGGCACTTCGTGCTATCCCGACCATGATGCGCCCAACTTCCCGTTTGTCGCGAGTGCTATCACCGATGCCGGTGTGGGTGCTTTTGACAAGAACACGCTACGCAAGATGCTCGCGTCGAAGATTGCCAGTGTAACTCCTTCTATCAGCGATGATACGCAGCTGCTCTCCGGAAAGTCTTCGGTTACAGATTTGAAAACGATGTTGGAACTTACTTATCTTTATTTCGCGCAGCCTCGTAAAGACAGCATTACCTTCAATGGAGCAATCGATCGTATGCGCTCTTTCCTAACCAACAGAGAGGCCAATCCACAGGTGAGCTATAATGACTCACTTGTAGCGATACTCTATGGTAACCATCCCCGCATGCAGCCTACTAAGCGCGAGACGCTCGACCGTGTTTCCTACGACCGCGTGTGGCAAATCTACAGAGAACGTTTCGCCGACGCTTCGAAGTTCAAGATGTTGCTCGTGGGAAACATCAATATCGACTCCCTGCGTCCTTTGCTTTGCCGCTATATAGCTACCCTACCATCGAGCAAAAATAACACGGTAACCGCCGAACCTGCAGATAGGAAGACATATCCCACGCCCGATGTGCGCAACGCCGACGAAAGGCGACTCTTCAAAAAGTCGATGAATACTCCTTCGACGCTGGTCAACATCTTCTATACCTTTGACGAACCCTACACGGCTAAGACCGATCTTGCGCTGGACGTGTTGCAACGCGTGTTGCAAATGGCCTATACCGATAGTGTACGTGAAGAGAAAGGAGGTACGTATGGAGTGAGTGTCAGCTATGAACTTGAGAAGGACAACCATCCCACGGCTATGCTGCGTATAACCTTCCGTACCGATCCGGCCAAGTATGACGCCCTGATACCAATCGTCTACCGGCAGCTGGCGCATATCGCCGAGCGAGGACCTAACCCCGTAAGCATGGATAAGGTGAAGAAATATCTGCTGAAGACTTACGGACAGAACAGCATCGATAACGGCTATTGGGATTATGTCATCTACCATCAACTTCAAGATGGCATCGATTTCCATACCGATTACGAGCAATTGGTGCGCAATCTCACGAGCCGCGAGGTGCAACAAATCGCGAAAGACATTCTTGGCAGTCGTCGTCGCATTGAAGTGACCATGCAGAGTGAGTAGCTCTGAAGGCTCCTAACGGGAACAGACAAGTCCTGTCTGGCGGATAAATACACATGTTATCATCCGACGGACAGGACTTCCTCATGGTTTTGCGGTATCTGATAGTATTTCCCTATGTTAGAAAGAAGCAGATTACATGTTTACGGAAGATATTCAGAAAATAATATTACCTTTGCGTCGTCTTATATAAATAAGGTGGTATTATGATCATAGACACATTGGAAAATCTGAGGCTCTATGCCTCCATGAATCATCGCGTCAAGGATGTCGTGGCTTTTCTGGCCGAGCACGATTTGCGTGATATGCCCGAAGGACACCACGAAATTGATGGCTTCGATTTCTATGTCAACATTCAGGAGCATGGTGCCAAGACTGCGGACGAAGCGATATTAGAGTATCATCGGAGGATGATCGATATTCAGATTCCGATAGGTGGACCCGAGACCATGGGATATATGCCGGTAAGCAAGCTGCCCCAAGGCAGCTACGACGCAGTAACCGATGTTGCATTGTTACCCGACATTCGCCCAGAAAACTTTATAACGGTGTGCCCCGGTGAGTTTGTTATTTTCTTTCCCACAGATGGTCATGCCCCCTGCATAGCCGAATCTGTTGGCTTTAAGAAAGCAGTTTTTAAGTTGGCGAGTGATATTAGGAGCTAAGTGAAGCGGCCAAGCTCGTCCAACCATCATTTCTCATTTCCCCTTGGATTTTGATGTAGACCATATTTTCTCCACGGCTTTCACGCATGATGAGAAGAAGGCATTCGATATGATTTTCACCCGCTATTATCCACGGGTGAAACGCTTTGTTATGGGCTTTTGCGGCGATGAATACGAGGCGGAAAACATCGCGCAGGATGTTTTCATGAAGCTATGGGTGAAGCGTTACCACATTTCGTCCGTAGAGAATCTCAACGCTTATATCTATACCATGGCCCATCATGCGGCCCTCGACGCCTTGAAATCGCTGGCCTTACGTGGCCATGCTGCTGTCGAAGATTCTGAATTTGCGGACGAGACCCGTGTGGAAGATGCTATCTACAGTCGTGAATTGAACGAAATTATCAACCAACAGATCGAAAAAATGCCACCCCAGCAACGCCGTGTGTTTCGAATGAGCCGCATGGACGGCTTGAAGAATGACGAAATTGCCGAAGCGTTGCACATCAGCAAACGTACAGTGGAGGCACACATCACCGCCGCATTGGCCGAACTTCGTAAACTTATCACCATATTTATAGTAGAAATGATACTGCTCCAGTAGTACAGTTGAAACTTAACTTCTTTTAACTACGTGTGCTTCATGCTTTCATCGTTATATCAATAAACCCTGAAAACATGAATAACTACATAGCCTACCAAATTGTAAGGAACTTTGTTGACGGACTCATTCCACGTCACTACCGCCCCCTTGTGGCGCGTTGGTTGCGTGGTAAGGAGGATATGGAAGCCAAAGAAACGGCTTTCAGAAAGGTGTGGGAGCAGACTTCCGATGCCGAAGTACCCAATCTGACGCAGTCTTTAGCTATCTTCCAGCAGAACCGCGACGCCTATGAGCAGCGTTGTAGCGTGCTTCGCCAGAGACGGCGCGTCATCAAATACGCGGCCAGCTTGCTGCTACTGTTAGCAGCCGGCGGTGTCCTTTGGTTTTCATCGGCAGCCTATTACGCCCATTCCGGCAAGTTGTTGGAGTGTAGCGTACCCAACGGAATGACCGATGGACTGACCCTTTCGGATGGTACACACATACGCCTTAATGCCGGTTCCACCATCCTATACCCTCGTAAGTTCAGTCGTTTTGCCTCGCATCGTGAGGTTTATTTGGAAGGTGAAGCCCATTTCGACGTGGCGAAAGATACGAAACATCCCTTTATTGTGCATGTAGGAAATCTGCGCATACGCGTATTGGGAACACAGTTCAACGTGAAAGCCTACGTAGGTGACGAGAATGTTACGACAACCTTGGAAGAAGGAAAAATCAACGTGAGCAACGACAAGCAGTCGGCCCTGCTGAATCCCGGCGAACAACTCGTTTACAATCGTATTAACGGACACATGCGGAAGTTCGCCGTAGACAGTGGACGTTACAACGCATGGATGCAGGGCAAGCTGGTTTTCGAGCAAGAGCCGCTTTACCGTGTGATTGCCGACGTGTGTCGCAAATACAATGTAGAAATCAATGTGGATCCCTCCGTCGATATGGGAAGGAGATATACGATGAGTTTCCAAAGCGACGAGCGTGTTGACGATGTAATGAAAGTCATCACGAAGATAGCCGGAAACCTTATGTATCAACATGAGCATGGCAGAATCGTGCTCAAAACGAAGAAAGGAGGCGAACGACAGACATAGAAAAACAGCAGCGAGTATTAACTTGTTATTTATAATTAGAAAGAATCAAATTATCTGATACTAAAATATGAAACGATTTATTAATCCATTATCAAACTCAGTAATGGCTAAACCAAAAACATTATTCGTGGCCGCATTGCTGTTTATCTCGTCGGGTGCCTATGCGCAGAGCCGGATGATTCAGCTTCAACAGAAAAAAGCTACGATGAAAAGCCTGATAACGGCTATAGAGAAACAAACATCAAAGTCTGTCGATTATGGACAGAACATCATCAATCTAAAGAAAGTAATCAACGTCAGTTCGTCATCCATTGAACTGTCAGACTTGCTCAAGGAAATGCTGAGAGGTTCGGGATTGGAATTTACCATTACCGACAAACATATCATCATCTCGCAGCAGCCTGTGACAAAACCACAGAAGGATGCAGACAAGGGTGGTTCTACCAAGGTGACGGGCCAGGTGGTAGACGCAAACGGTGAGAGTCTTCCGGGCGTATCGGTGCGTATCAAAGGTTCAAAAACCGCAACCGTAACAGATATTGACGGCAATTTCTCCATCAACACCAATCGTGGCGACGTGCTGGAGTTCTCGTATGTAGGCTTCGCTACCAAGGAGGTGAGGGCTACAGACGCGGGACGACGCCTCACTCTGACGGAAGACTCGAAAGTGCTGAACGAAGTCGTAGTGACGGCTTTGGGTATCAAGCGTGAGGAGAAGGCGTTGAGCTATAACGTACAAAAGGTATCGAGCGAAGAACTGACGCGCAACAAGGATGCAAACTTCGTAAACTCACTCAATGGTAAGATTGCCGGTGTGAGCATATCCAAGAGTGCCAGCGGTGTGGGTGGAGCAACCCGTGTCATCATGCGTGGTGCTAAGTCTATTGACGGCGACAACAACGTGCTCTATGTCATCGACGGTATGCCCTTGTTCAATTTCAGCGGTGGAACCGACAGTGGTATCATGGGCGAAGGCCGTGTAAGCAGTGAAGGTATTGCCGACTTCAACCCCGAGGATATTGAAAGTATCAATGTGTTGGCCGGTCCCTCAGCAGCAGCCTTGTATGGTAGTAGCGCAGCCAATGGTGCTATCCTCATCACGACCAGAAAGGGCAAAGAAGGTCGTTTGGAGATATCTTACTCTTCTTCAGCCGACTTCAGCAAGCCGCTACTCATGCCGAAATTCCAGAACACTTACGGCAACAAGGCCGGTATGTACGAGAGTTGGGGCGAGAAACTGGCCACCCCAGTAGTTATGATCCCGCGAAAGACTTCTTCCGCACTGGTACAAACTTCATCAACGCGCTGACCGTCAACACCGGAAACGAATTCAATCAGACTTTCATGTCGGTGGCTTCGACCAATGCGAAAGGCATCGTGCCTAACAATACCTACGACCGATACAACTTTACCATCCGTAATACGTCGAAGTTATTCAAAGGAAAGATGCAGCTCGATCTGGGCGCATCATACGTGAAGCAAAAAGACAACAATATGGTTTCTCAGGGCGAATACTGGAATCCGATTATGGCAGCCTACCTGTTCCCCCGTGGCGAATCATTTGAAGATATCAAGACGTTCGAGCGTTTCGACGTTACCCGTAATTTCCCACTCCAGTATTGGCCGATAAAAGAGGGACGCTTTGCCAATCAGAACCCCTACTGGACAGCTTACCGCAATCTTGCCCCCGACAATAAGGATCGTTACATGTTCAATGCGGGCCTCACCTATAATATATATGACTGGTTGAGCGTTGCCGGTCGTGTACGTCTCGACAGAACATTCATGACCAGTGAGCGCAAGATTTATGCTTCTTCATACGAATACTTCGCTAAACCTAATGGTGCCTATGAATATTATGATTATAAGGATCATCAGACTTATATAGACGCGATTGCCAATATCAATAAGCGTTTCGGCGATTTGAGCCTTGCGGCCAACGTCGGTTACAGTTATTCCGATTATGCTTCGCTCACCCGTGGCTATGGTGGCAACCTCGTATTGCTGCCCAACAAGTTTTCGCTGACCAATATCGACCCGTCAGACAGCAAGATTCGTGAGTCAGGCGGTGACTCGAAGGTGCGCAACGTAGCAGCTTTTGCCAGTGCAGAATTGGGTTGGAAAAGTATGGTCTATCTGACACTTACAGGCCGTAACGACTGGAACTCTCGTTTGGTCAACTCCTCAGAAGAATCTTTCTTCTATCCTTCCGTTGGTCTTTCGGGCATTGTTTCGGAAATGGTGAAGCTACCCAAGTTCATCTCTTATCTTAAACTGAGAAGTTCTTATACCGAAGTTGGTTCCCCTGTTTCCCGTTCGGGTATGACGCCGGGCACCATCACAACACCTCTCGTGGGCGGTAGCTTGAAGTCGACCGACATCTATCCGTTTACCGATTATAAGGCTGAGCGTACGAAGTCGTATGAAGTGGGCTTAACAGCACGCTTCTTCAAGAAACTTTCCGTAGAATTCACATGGTATAAATCCAACACTTATAATCAAACCTTTATTGGAGAACTGCCTGAAAGTTCTGGTTACAAGGCCGTTTATCTACAGGCTGGAAATGTGGAAAACCGTGGTGTTGAGATGACCGTTGGTTATAACGAAAACTTCGGTGACTTGCAGTGGAACTCTTCGCTGACCTACTCGCGAAACGTAAACGAAATCAAGGAGATGGTTAAGGACTACGTACATCCAAAGAGTCCGAAGCCCATCAACATTCCGGAAGTATCGAAAGACAAGGGCCGTGTAATTCTGAAGGTCGGCGGAAGTATCAACGACATTTACGCACGCAAGGTGCTGGCAAAAGACAACCAAGGCTATGTCAACGTGACCTCTTCGGGCGGCATCAACCTCGAAACCGTGGATCCTATCTATCTGGGTAAAACTACTCCCGACTTCACGATGGGCTGGAACAACTCGCTCAGCTATAAGAACTTCGGCTTGAGCTTCCTTTTCAATGCCCGTTTCGGCGGTGTTGTAACATCCTCTACCCAGGCTTTGCTCGACCGCTTCGGTGTTTCTAAGGCTTCTGCTGACGCAAGAGACGCGGGCGGTGTGATGATTCCTAATCAAGGACTCTTCGACGCGAAGAAATATTACACGCTGACAGCGACCGGTGAAACTGACCTCGCTGGCTATTACACCTATAGTGCTACCAACATCCGCTTACAGGAACTGACCTTGAGCTATAAGTTCAATCCACGTTGGTTCAACCATGTGCTGCGCGATCTAACACTTTCGTTCGTGGCCACCAATCCATGGATGATCTACTGCAAGGCTCCTTTCGACCCGGAGATGACTTCTTCTACAGGAACCTATGGTCAGGGCAACGACTACTTCATGCAGCCAAGTCTCAAGAGTTATGGATTCAGTGTTAAGTTTAAATTCTGAAAACGATGAAAAAGAAAACATGTCAATATATAATAGGTCTATTGGTTTTGCCGCTGTTCACTGCCTGTGACTTCGAAAAAATCAATACCAACGAGTTTGAAATGCTCCCCGAAGAGGGTTTGATGGACGGTATTGCCATCGGCGGTCCGATTACAGCTATGGAGAAATGTGTGGTTCCCGTAGGCACGCAGGCCGACGGAACCAGTGTTGTCAACAGATATCAGACAGCCTACAATCTGGCGGCAGACTGTTGGAGTGGCTATTTCGGACAGAACAATAACTGGGGCGGCCCCAACAACCTGAACTATTTCTTACGCGATGGTTGGGTTGCTTCTTCCTATACAGAAGCCTATTCCACGATGATACCATTGTGGCAGGATATCAAGAGCAAGACCGAGACTGCCTATCCTGAAGCTTTCGCCTTGGCGCAGATCATCAAAATATCAGCTTGGCACAAAGCGACCGATATGTTCGGTCCCATTCCTTACAAGGAAGCCGGCAAGGGATTGATTACCGTTCCTTACGATAGTCAGGAAGAAGTGTACAAAGCCATGTTCGCCGAGCTCACCGACGCCATTACCGTACTCGCAAAATATGTCGACCAAGGTTCTACCACATTGCTGGCCAAAGCCGAAGCCGTATATGGCGGTGATGTCAGAAAATGGGTCGTTTACGCCAACTCGCTGATGTTGCGTCTGGCTATGCGCGTGTACTATGCCGACGCCGCATTGTCTCAGAAATACGCTCTCCAGGCCATCAATCATCCCTATGGCGTCATGAAGGGAACGGGTGACGAGGCCAAGATGGAACAAGGAGCCGGGCTTGTGTTCAAGAACAACTTGGATGTCCTGATCAACCAGTACAACGAATGCCGCATGGGTTCGTCGATGCTGGCCTATCTGGGTGGCTACGAAGACCCTCGCTTGCCCAAGTACTTTACAAAGTCGTCTCTACGTCAGGCTGTCGCTATCGGCAATCTGGGTAAATACTGTGCTATTCCCACCGGTCACGCACTTCCCGCCAATGAGATTTTCAAAGAGTGCTCGAAGCCCAATGTTCCTTCAACAGCGCCTACTTATTGGATGCGTGCGTCAGAAGTGTATTTCCTGAAGGCTGAAGCCGCACTCCACGGTTGGGCAGTCGGTTCTACAGCCGAAGAACTTTACAAGAAAGGCATTGCCATGTCGTTTGAAGAAAACGGAATTTCGGCTTCGGAAGTAGAAGAATATGTAGAGTCGGGACGCCAGCCGATGGCTTACAACATGACGGCATACTATCTTTCACTCTCCGTGAACAAGGCTCAGCCAAGCAAGGCTACTGCCGAATGGAAGGGAAGCAAAGAGGAGAAACTGGAGAAAATCATGATTCAGAAATGGATTGCGCTCTATCCGAACGGGCAGGAAGCCTGGAGCGAATATCGCCGAACAGGCTATCCCAAATTGCACGAGGTAATCAGCAACCTCAGCAACAACGAGGTAGACACTTACATCGGCATTCGACGCATGCGCTTCCCGACTAACAAAGCTACTTCGCAAGAAGAGCTGGAGAATCTGGAGAAGGCCCGCAAACTGCTGCGCGGTGGTCTGGATAAGGCCGGAACACGTCTCTGGTGGGATAATAAGAAATAATGCTTTAAAACCTAAGAACAATGAAAAAGATTAAATATTATACGTTATTGTTGGTGCTGTTGACCGGATTCGTGTCGACATCCTGCTCCGACATGACGGAGCCTGAAACAAAGGAATTCGACCATGTGGGCGGATTCAACACGCTCAACAACGCTAAAAGCGAGAAATATTATGCCGATCTGCGTGCTTACAAGCAGTCGGCCGTCAACTATGGACGTCCGGTAGCGTTTGGCTGGTATTCCAACTGGTCGCCGGCCGGCACCTACCGCCGTGGCTATCTCACCTCTATGCCCGACAGTATGGACATCGTTTCCATGTGGAGTGGCGCACCGAGCCGCTTCAACATCACGCCTGAACAGAAGGCAGACAAGGAGTTTGTGCAGAAAGTAAAAGGCACCAAGCTACTCGAAGTGACGCTACTGTCGTATCTCGGCAAGGGTCGCACGCCTGAGTCTGTTTACCAAGAGGTAGAAAAGCAGGCCAAAACGGAAGGCTGGTACAACGATGAAGCGCGACTAAGCGAAGCAAAGAAGAAGGCACGCTGGAAGTTCTGGGGCTTTAACGGTGAATTTAATTCAGAAAACCACAAGCAGGCTCTGGCTAAGTTTGCCAAAGCCCTCTGCGACTCTCTGGAAGCCAACGACTGGGATGGTTACGACATCGACTGGGAAATCGGAAGCGGTGTCTTCGATATGGATGGCACGTTAAGTACCAACGAACACTTGATTTTTCTCGTCAAGGAAATGAACAAGTATATCGGACCGAAGAGCGATCCCGAAAATAAGGGACATAAACTCATCTGCATCGACGGCCATTTCCGGAGCCTCACAGAGCCACTCGACGGCTATGTTGACTACTGGATTGATCAGGCTTACGGTCGCATCACCAACTTCGATAACTATAATATCGATGCGAAGAAGATTATCACGACCGAAAACTTCGAGTCGTCTTTCGCTTCTGGCGGACAGTTGCTCAGACAGGCTGCCTCCATGCCATCGAATGGGTATAAAGGTGGTGTAGGTGCTTATCGCTTTGACAACGACTACGACAACACGCCCAATTACAAGTGGATGCGCCAGGCCATTCAAATCAATCAGAAAGTATTTAACGAATGGAAAGCCAAACAGGGCAAGTAAGCTCTTTGCACTCCAATCAATTAACTTAATACGAAAGAAAAATGAAAAAGCATATATTAAGCTATGTGGCTTTAGGATTGGCGGTGTTTCTGCCGACTGCCTGCAACGACAGCGAAAGCGACTTGTTGAAGCCCAAGGTTTATTTTGAAAACAAAGAATATAACGTAGAAGTGAAGGAGGAAAAGGCGACCATGGATGTCGAGCTTACCTGCCGTCTCTCTAACACCCACTCGTCCGAGGTTGCGGTGTCCTACTCCGTGGCAGAGGCAAGCGTAGTGAAAGACTACAATATCAAGTACGGTACCAATTACCAGACACTGGATGCCAAGGACGTGAAGCTGGAGAAATCCACTTCGGTCATAGAAAAGGGACAACTCTTTGCCGGTAAGGTGAAGATGACGCTAAGCAACCTTGACAAACTGGCCGAGGGCAAGTCATACGTAGTACCCGTGCGACTCCATTCAGGATCGGTTCCAACCATCGAAGGCACCGACATCGAATATGTTATTCTGGCCAAGCCTATCACGATTACGAAGGTGGCTGAGTTCGACAACAACTATATCTCTGTTAAGTTCCCCAGCGGCACTTTCTTCAAGTCGTTCACTTACGAGGCGCTCATCTATCCTACCTATCTGGGAAGCAATAACACTGTTCTCGGTACAGAGGGTATCATGATTCTCCGTATCGGCGATACCGGCGGTGGTATACCCAGAGGCATCGTCCAGGCTGCAGGCCGACAGCATTACGAGGCTCCCGAGAAGTTGCAGACCGACAAGTGGTATCATTTGGCTCTGACATTCGACCAGACTTCCGGAAAGACCGTGATGTATCTCAATGGTAATAAGTGGGCTGAATCGGCTTGGAATATTCCGGGCTTCGATCCCAATGCAGACGTCGGCTTCAATATCGGTAAGCTGCCCGGTTTTCCATGGGGTGAACGTCCATTCTATGGCTACATGAGTGAAATCCGCGTGTGGAGTGTTGCCCGCAGCGAAAATCAAATCAAGCAGAACATGCTGGGGGTTAATCCTAAGTCCGACGGACTGGAACTCTACTATAAGTTCAATGGTACAGAGCAGATTGAAAACGGCATCGTAAAAGATGCGGCCAAAGGTCTGAGTGGTCGTACCGGAGGCTTCATCATCACGAAGCTGGATACACCCGTAGCCATCAATTAGTCCGAATCTTCTTTTTAAAATAATCTTCTTAAAGGGGGTGTCAAAATCGACACACCCCCTTTTTTACTTCTCCATTCCCATCATTGTGTATGTGTCCGGCTATGCTGCTAATTTTAATTTATAAGTTCATGTTTATTAAAATGGAGTTTTGACACAGACCCAAGGAATTCTATGGTATTTAAATTTTATCGGACAGCAATAGTTGCAAAAGGTTTTCGTTATCCCCCGAGTCATTACTGCGTAGGCGGTGTGACTCGGGGGTGATGTTTGGATACGTTTTCATGGTGGGGTACTGGACTACTTCAATCCTAAATTCTGCTCATTGTAAAACGTGTAAATTGACCTACATTAATAATTTAAGGAGAAATATAGCATAAGGTTGGCGAGGGGTGGCCATGAAGAAATTACTTTGTAATTTTGTGGCCGTAAAATTGTTTTTTTTATTCATGTCGGTATGATTATAACGATAGCACGACAATGCGGATGCAGCGCCTTAGAGGTGGGAAAACTTCTGGCCGCGCATTATCATATTCCTTTTTATACGCGAAAGAATCTCATGCAGATGGCTAAGGGCAATGGTGTTTTGGGCAAGATGCACGATTTCTTTGAAGAGCGACCGGTCGATGAACTGATATATGCCATTTCGGCTATTGAGAACGAGGAGGGTAACGCCGAAACCAACCGCCATTCGATGAGGCTTTTGGCCGATCTGATAGGTGAGCGCGACTGCGTGATTATCGGTCGTTGCGGCAACTACATCTTTAGAAACAGGGCAGACCTTGTGTCGGTTTTCTTAAAAGGAAACTTTGAGGAGCGCGTGAAGGCAATGGCTCGTCACGACGGCATGAGCCAAACGGAGGCGGAAGAATTCGTGCGTGAGACTGACGACAGCCGCGTCCGTTACCACAAATATTACACGGGACTGACTTGGGGCAACGCCGATGACTACGATATTTGCTTCGATAGTCTGCGGTTGGGAACCGAGAAGACGGCACGGTTTATAGAGAAATATATCGAGGATATAGGTTTGAATCGATGATGATTTTTAAGTTTGTAAACTTCTATCGCAGTAAGTACGTAAAACGTTTAAGATGAAATTTGTAAAGCAATTCTTACTTATCCTTCTTTTTTCTTTCCTCGGCGAGCTTCTTCATTACCTGATACCGCTGCCTTTTCCGGCCAGTATCTATGGTATCGTGTTGCTCTTTGCGGCACTGTCGGCTAAGGTTGTAAAGGTGAAGGACGTGCGCGAAGTGAGCGTATTCCTCATTGCCGTTATGCCGGTGATGTTTATTCCCGCGGCAGTGGGACTGATTGATTCGTGGGGTGACATTCGTTCCAATCTGATAGAATATATCATTGTGACGGTTGTCAGTACGTTTGCGGTGATGGCCGCGGCCGGTTGGACCACACAATATATCATCCGTCGGCACCTCAAGAAGGAGCAGCGGGCGTGTCACGACGAAGAAGAGGACTGATGACCGGCGCAAAACAATCGGAAAAAGGAAAGAATCAGTATTCAATTTAGGTAGAAAAGTTTAGAACAAAGATGAAAGACTTGTTGCAAGATTCAGTTTATTTCGGTGTATTTATCAGTTTGGGGGCTTACGCCATCGGCATGTTTCTGCGCCGAAAGACCGGTTATTCGTTTCTGAATCCGTTGCTTATATCCATCATATTGGTGATAGCGGTGCTGCTGCTGACCGGCGGAAGCTATGAAAAGTACAACGCTCAGGCGTCATGGCTCAGCTATCTGCTCACTCCGGCCACCATCTGCCTTGCAGTTCCATTGTATCAGCAGGTGGAACTCTTGAAGAAAAACTACCGGGCCATCCTTTCCGGTATTGCGGCCGGTGCCTTTTCGAGCATGCTTTCCGTACTGTTGCTGGCCCTGTTGTTCAGCTTCAACCATGCGGCCTATGCCACTTTCCTGCCCAAATCCATAACGACGGCCATCGGTATGGGCGTGTCTGAAGAGCTGGGCGGTTATGTTTCTGTCACCGTTGTGGCCATCATTATCACCGGTGTGTTGGGCAATATCTTTGCCGAACGCTTTCTGAAACTTATTAAAATCGAAGAACCGATAGCCAAGGGTATCGCTATCGGCTCGTCATCGCATGCCATCGGAACTTCTAAAGCCATGGAAATGGGTTCTGTCGAGGGCGCAACGAGTGGGCTTTCCATTGTTGTGAACGGTATTCTTACCGTTATCGGTGCTTCGCTCTTTGGCCTGATTCTGTAAAAAGCAGGGGCGATTCGTGCGTGGAAGACGGCTTCTGGCATATAGTTTGTATAGCAAAGTATCAAACCCTTTAATACTTTTACAATGGCATTAGGAAAATGGATTGGCGGATTTCTCGGCTTCATATCAGGTGGAGGCATACTCGGCATGTTGGCCGGATTTGCTTTAGGCTCACTCTTCGATAAGGGGCTTGATGCCGTCAATACGCCCGACAATCTGTCGTCTGGCGATGATGAGGCCGCACGGCAACGCTATCAGCAGCACGTTTATGAAGGACAGCGCAATTCCTTCATGTTTTGTTTACTGGTTCTTTCCTCTTACATCATCAAGGCCGATGGTCGGGTGATGCACTCCGAAATGGAGTTTGTGCGCTCGTTTCTGCGTAGCAACTTCGGCGAAGCTGCCGTTGTGCAGGGCGATGGCATCCTACGTAAGCTCTTTGAGAAACAGAAGCAGATGGGCAACGCAGCCTATCGCGCCACCATGCACGATGCTTGCGTGCAGATAGCGCATAACATGGACATGGCTCAACGGCTGCAATTACTCAATTATCTGGTAATGATTGCCAAGGCCGACGGGCGAGTGACGGCCGATGAGGTCACTGCGCTGAAGGAAGTGGCCCACTATATGGGGCTTTCGGCACAGGAAGTAGATTCGATGCTCAATCTTTCGCAGGGTGGCAACAACCTTGACGCGGCCTATCAGGTGCTCGAAATCTCGCCCGAAGTGACAGATGAGGAGGTGAAAGCGGCCTATCGGCGCATGGCGTTGAAGCATCATCCCGATCGTGTGGCGACCTTGGGAGACGACGTCAGACGGGGTGCGGAGAAGAAATTTCAGGAAATCAATGAGGCCAAAGAGCGTATTTTCAAGGCTCGTGGGATGACGTAAGGAGGTTTGTTTGGGCTTTCGCGCCATACCGATTCATAGAAACGATAGGGAAAACCCTATCTTACTGTAGGGGAATTGCGTTTACGATTCCCTGTTTTTGTTCTATTTTTGCGACAGATAAAACTTTATATTATGAACCATAAAAGTATCATTACAGTCATGAGCGCGGCTCTTTTGGTGAGCAGTTGTGGTACATACACAGCTCAGGGTGCTTATACCGGTTCTACGCTCGGCTCGATATTAGGCAGTGCCATCGGTGGTTTGTCCGATGGTCCGCGAGGCTCTGACGTTGGAACAATTGTGGGAATGGTCGGTGGAGCGGTAGTAGGAGCGACCATAGGTAATGCCGCTGACCGCAGGGCTGAGGCCGAAATGATTGAACATCGGGAAGCGGTGAAGCGGCGACGGGCCGAGCGTGACCGCTATGGTTACGACCGTCGGCAATCACGGATCGACCGTTCGACCGATCCGTATGACAGCGGCTTCGACCCCAATCATGGTGGTGACGATCGCATCTACGACTTCAATGGTTCAGACTATACCGGCGATTACAGCGCACAGAAGCCTGTTGAGGCCTATCCGCATCGCTCGAATGTGGATGATAGGGTCGGTGCCTATCGTTATACGCCTGATATCGAGATACGCAACGCTCGCATTGTAGACGACAATCTGGATAATGTAATCTCTCGGGGTGAACTTTGTAAGGTGATTTTCGAGGTGTTTAACCGTAGCAATACGACCCTTTACGACCTTCAACCCACCGTGATTGAAGCCACCGGTAATCGTCATCTCTATATTTCGCCGGGTGTTCATGTCGAGAAACTACAGCCCGGTAAGGCCATCCGCTACACGGCGATGGTGAAAGCCGATAATCGTCTGCGGAACGGAATGGCTAAGATTTGTGTGTCGGTGCTGCAAGGCAGCAGATCGATATCAAAAGTGTGTGAATTTAATATTCCTACCAGAAAGTAAGAATTGTGGTGTAAAACAAGAAATCTCTCAATAATATTTCTCTCTTGTGGGGGCCTGTAGCCGATGGTTGCAGGCCCTTTTCAGTAGTTATCCAACGCTTTTTTGATACGCTCTTTTCGTGTCATTTTGTGGTGATCGACCAATAACTTGTCCGCTGCCCATACAATAAGTCCGAGTATATCGGGGCCTCCAATCATCGGTTGCGACAGTGCTCTTTCCTCTTTTGTTATGGGTGTGAAGAGCGCTCCACGGTTTTGGTGCCCTATAACGACCACGTCGGATAGCGTATGTATCTTAGGTATAAGCATGATCGTGTCTTGACGGAAGTCTTGGGCCTCCATCTGTCGTGTGTAATATTTGCTGTGGGTGATGGTAATACGATTGAATTTGCGGCTGCTGAGGATAAATTCGCCCTGCCAGTTGGTTTTTACTGACTGGTTGTTATCGGTGTAAATGAGCACGTTGCGCAAAGGTGTATGGGTGATGGCGTCAGCAATGACGAAGGTGCGCTCGCCGTTTTCGCTTACAGACTGTTGAGCCTGTGCCGTTAAAGCGAGGAGAGAAAAGGGGGCGATAAACAATGATTTGGTATTTCTCCACATAGCTATGACGATTTAAAAACACGTTCTGCAGACAAAGATAGATGAAAAGCAGAAAATCGTCAAGTTAATGATTACCAAATAGATATAATGTCGTTTAACGCTATTGGCGCGTTAAATCATATTCTTTTGCAGGTTGGCCAGAATCACACCGCCCAGTATCATGCCGGAGCCAATGTAGGCAATGACCGTCATGGGTTCGTCAAGGAAGATGGCACTGGCCACAATGGTGGTCAGCGGATTCAAATAAGTGTAGTTCGTTGTCTTGAGCGCGCCGAGCTTTTCGATGGCCCAACTCCACAGCGCAAAGCATAAAAAGGAGGCTACAATGCCTAAGAAGAGGGCGTTGCCATAGATTTCCGGTTTCAGAAAATCGCGCAGGGGAAACTGCCATGGCTTGACGGCAAACACCGGAAGCATGGTAATCAGTCCATAAAAGAATACCTTTCGAGTAAGGAAAGTGGCATTGTAGTTCTTACTGACCTTGCGAATGAGCAGGCTATAGACGGCCCAACTGACCGCAGAGCCTAATGCCAGCAGGTCGCCTACGGGATTAAGACGCAGAACAACCTGACCATTGAAAATGACAATGGCCACACCCGTCAGTGCCAGAATAGAGCCTGAGATGAGTTGCCAGCTTGCCTTGAATCCCCGATAGATGGCCAAAGCGAAGAGCGTCGTGATGAGGGGAGCCGTCGAGACAATGAACGAAACGTTGTTGACGTAGGTCAGACCTACCGCCATATTTTCACTGACGAAGTAGAGTGAACCACCCGTCACGCCTAATAATAGCATCCAAAGCTCATCTTTCCAATTCTGACAGAACAGTCGTTTAGGCGAAATAAACCAAATACAGATGTAAGCGAGCAGGAATCTGACCACGAAAATCTCGGCCGGACTCATGCCGTGTAGAATTAATATCTTACTGTTGATGAAGGTTTCGCCCCACGTTAAGGCTACAATCAGGGCTATAATATGATACCAAATCGTTTTGTTGTTTTGCATAATTATCGCAAAAATATAAAGATTTAGTCATGTATCAAACCTTTATCTGTTATTTTTTTCAGTCTGATGGCTAAAATAGGCAAATCCGGACTTTTATTTATATCTTTGCACCTCGGTATGTTTCATATTTGTAAAATATACGGATATTCTTTAAGATAAGTATGAAAAAAACTGCAAGTTATTTTTTATCACAAAAAGGCGAGCGGCGTCTGAGTATGCTAACAGCCTATGATTACCATACGGCATGCGTCATTGACGAGGCCGGTATCGACATGATTCTTGTCGGCGACTCCTTGGGCAACGTTATGTTGGGCTATGAGAATACGCTGGGCGTGACTGTTGACGACATGATACACCATGGAAAAGCCGTCTGCCGTGGTGCCCGGAACGCGTTTGTGGTGGTGGATATGCCTTTCATGTCTTACCAGACGTCTGTCTATGACGCGGTGAAAAATGCCGGCCGCGTCATGAAGGAAACCAATTGTCAGGCTGTGAAACTGGAAGGAGGGGCTGGTTATGCCGATCGCGTGCGTGCCGTCGTGGACGCCGGTATTCCTGTTGTGGGTCATATCGGCCTGACGCCGCAGTCGTTTAACACTTTGGGTGGTTACAAGGTGCAGGGAAAGACAGTTCAGGCTGCCCGACAGCTGCTGGATGATGCCCGTGCGCTGGAAGAAGCCGGAGCTTTTGCCATCACGTTGGAGTGTGTGCCCGAAGCCTTGGCACGGAAAATCACCGAGCAAGTGTCAGTTTTGACCATTGGTATAGGGGCCGGGAAATATTGCGATGGCCAAGTATTGGTATATCAGGACATGTTGGGCTATACCGATGGCTTCACACCGAAGTTTGTAAAGAAGTACGCCAACCTTCATGATACCATGCTCGAAGCGTTCCGTAGTTATAAAGAGGAATGTGAGTCGCAGGCTTTCCCCGCCAAAGAGCATACGTTCAGCATTGATGAAGACGTGTTGGAGAAACTATATTGATAATTATTGTTTGATGAAAAACCGTCCAGTCGTTGTAGGATGGTAAGTTAATAATAAGATAAAAATGCAAATCGTAAAGACAATAGAAGACGTTCGCGCCATCGTGCGTGCGTGGCGTGCGGAGGGTCTCAGCGTGGGTCTGGTGCCAACGATGGGCTTCCTGCACGAAGGTCATCGGAGTTTGATCGCGCAGTCGGTCGCTGATAACGATCGAACGGTGGTATCGGTATTTGTCAACCCCATCCAGTTCGGGCCGTCGGAAGATCTGGAAGCCTATCCGAGAGATATCGAACATGACAAGGCGATGGTGGAAGCAACCGGCGGTGACTTGATTTTTAATCCTGAACCTGCGGAAATGTATCCTCCCCATTTCACGACGTTTGTTGATACTACTGAAACAACCGAGTTGTTGTGTGGCGCTCGGCGTGCTGGACATTTCCGTGGCGTGTGTACCGTTGTGAGTAAGTTGTTCAATATAGTAGGTCCCGATCGTGCCTATTTTGGGCAGAAAGACGCCCAGCAGTTGGCCACGGTGCGCAGGTTTGTGCGTGACTTGAATTTCGATATCGACATAGTGGCCTGTCCTATAGTGCGTGAGGAAGACGGATTGGCTAAATCGAGCCGCAATACTTATCTCTCTGCCGAGGAGCGAAAGGCCGCGCTGGTTTTGTCGGAAAGCCTTCGACAAGGTAAGGCTGCTGTAGAAAAAGGGGAGCGGAGTGCCCAAACCGTTATAAATCTTATTGCTGACTGCTTGAAGAAAGAACCACTGGCACGTGTGGATTATATAGAAGTGGTGGATTTGGACAACGTGCAGCGCGTGGAGGAAATAGAAAGAAATACGTTGGTTGCCATTGCCGTATATATCGGTAAGACCCGACTCATAGATAATTTTATATGGAAATAACACTACTGAAAGCGAAGATACACCGTGCAGTTGTGACGCAAGCCGATCTGGATTACGTGGGCAGTATCACCATCGACAGTGAACTGATGGTGGCTGCGGGTATCATGGAATACGAAAGAGTGGAGATAGCCGACGTGGACAACGGCAATCGTTTCGCGACATACGTCATTGCGGGCGATCCGGGTTCGGGTGTTATCTGTGTCAACGGCGCGGCTGCCCATTGCGTGGAAGTGGGCGATAAGCTGATTATCATGGCGTACGCGGCTATGACGCCAGCCGAAGCGGCTGCCCATCACCCCAAAGTGGTGTTTGTTGATGAAGAGAACCATGTTACACGGCAGGCAAACTACGAGCGACACGGGCTTCTCTGTGACCAAGAATAAAGGATTATGCTAAAAGGAAAAAACATCGTGTTGGGTGTCTCGGCCAGCATAGCCGCGTACAAGGCTGCCGGTTTGGTTTCGACACTCATCAAGCAAGGGGCGGAGGTTGATGTGATAATGACGGCGAACGCGTGCCGACTCATCTCGCCGTTGACCTTCGAAGCACTGACATCGCGAAAGTGTCTGGTTGATACATTCGACCGCAACTTCTCGTACGACGTGCGCCATGTGTCGTTGGCCCATAAAGCTGACGTGTTGATTGTGGCACCGGCTACGGCAAACGTAATCGGAAAGTTTGCCAACGGCATTTGTGATGACATGCTTTCGACCACCTTCATGGCTTGTCGCTGTCCCAAGATCGTGGCACCGGCCATGAATACGAACATGTGGAACAATGAAGTGTTGCAGGATAATCTGCGGAAACTTGTGCGCTATGGTGTGTCGGTTGTGCAGCCGGTAGAAGGACGATTAGCCTGTGGCGACGTAGGATGTGGAAAACTGGCTTCGGAAGATGAACTGCTGGAACACATTCTGTTGCAGATAGCCATGCCGCATGACATGCAGGGTAAGCGTGTGCTGGTCACGGCAGGTCCGACATGCGAACCGATTGACCCCGTAAGATACATCACCAATCGCTCTTCGGGCAAAATGGGATTTGCATTGGCAAAGATGGCTTGGTTGCGAGGCGCAGAGGTGACGCTTGTCATGGGCTCGGTGTGTTTGTCACCTTTGCATGGCGTGGAGACGGTAACCGTGACGACTGCGCAGGAGATGTTCGATGCGGTTACGAGCCGAAGCGATGACTTCGATATTGTGGTGATGTGTGCTGCCGTGGCCGATTATACACCTCGGGAATGTTTGTCGCAGAAGATGAAGAAAGGAGACGGGGAACTGACTGTCAGCCTGACGCGTACTCGGGATATACTGGAGTATTTAGGAAAGAACAAGCGCAAGGGACAGATGATCGTCGGCTTCTCGATGGAAACGGAAAGCCTGTTGGACAATTCCCGTGCGAAGTTAAATGAAAAGCAGGCAGATATGATTTGTGCCAATACGATTGCGTCGTCTGTAACAGGTTTTTCGGTTGACACCAATCAAGTGACGCTGATTACACAGGACAGCGTTAAGGAACTGCCATTGTGCAGCAAGGACGAGACGGCCAACCTTATATTGGATGCCATTATGGAACGCTTATAGTATCGTACTTGTCTCAATATTTCAAAAGAGTGAAGACTGTCTTTTGGAAAGCGCCCTTTCACCCGCGGAAATGTGTCGTGTGAAATGTTAAGTGATGGTCTCGCGGGCAATATTCTGTTATCTTGTGCCAATTCTCAACTTTTATTATTACTTTTGTCCGTATGATGGAGTATACAATAAATGTACGTGGGCGACTCTTGTCGCTCCGTGAACCACAGGTGATGGGTATTCTCAACGTAACGCCCGACTCCTTCTTCTCCGGCAGTCGCAAACAAACGGAGCGTGACATCGCCGAGCGAGCTTTGCAAATCGTGGAAGAGGGGGGCGCGATGATTGACGTGGGCGCCTTCTCTACACGTCCCGGTGCTTTTGAAGTGAGTGAAGAAGAAGAGCGCGACCGCCTAAAGCGGGCTCTGGAGATTGTTCGACGTGAGGTGCCCGATGTGCCCATCAGTGTAGATACATATCGCCCGTTGGTAGCTCGCAGCTGTATTGAAGAGTGGGGAGCCGATATCATCAACGACGTGAGTGAAGGCGGACTGACCGGTATCGTGAATACGCCCATCCACGAGCAAGGCAGTATGTTCGACGAAGTGGGGCGGTTGCAGTGCCCTTATATCCTGATGTCGGTCAAATCCAACCTACATGATATGTTGATAGCCTTTGCCGACGAGGTGCAACAGTTGCGTGACCGGGGTGCCAAGGACATTATTCTCGACCCGGGCTTCGGCTTTGGCAAGACATTAGAGCAGAATTACGAAATCTATCAGCACATGGAACGCCTGCAGACCCTTGAATTACCAATCTTGGTAGGCATCTCTCGCAAGAGCATGATTTACAAGCTGGTAGGTGGTTCGCCCGAGACGGCTCTGAACGGAACCGCCGTTCTCAATACGATTGCGCTTCAGAAAGGAGCCGGAATCCTGCGTGTACACGATGTGAAGGAAGCTGTAGAGGCCATTCGGATTACGAAGTTGGCTACTTGCGGCGAGTAATTGAATCATTCTAACCTATTATCACTCAACCTAAACAACGCTATTAAGAAATGCCTTTTGTATTTGGAATCAAGGATGTGATTGATGTAGTCCTTGTTGCGCTCATGCTTTACTATGTCTATCGTTTGATGAAAGAGAGCCGTTCGCTCAATGTCTTCATCGGTATCATGGTGTTTGTGCTCATTTGGCTCTTTGTGAGTCAAGTGCTTGAAATGCGGCTTCTCGGCTCCATTCTCGATAAACTTGTCAGTGTGGGTGTCATCGGACTCATTGTTCTCTTTCAAGAAGAAATCAGAAAGTTTCTTTATTCGCTCGGCGCTCATCAGCGTTTCAAGCGGTTGGCGGCCTTCATGGGCAACAAGAAGAATGCCGAGGCCGACAAGGAAGCTATTATACCCATCGTAATGGCTTGCATGAGCATGGCCAAAAGTAAGGTAGGGGCACTTATCGTGCTGGAACGGAGCGCGCCACTCGATGATATCGTGGAGACAGGCGACCTGATTGACGCCCGCATCAATCAGCAGCTTATCGAAAATATCTTCTTTAAAAACTCGCCTTTGCATGATGGTGCTATGGTTATCGCGAAGAAACGAATCAAGGCCGCCGGCTGTATTCTGCCCGTGAGTCATAACTTTAATATACCGAAAGAACTGGGCTTGCGTCATCGTGCGGCCATGGGTATTTCGCAAGATAGTGATGCCGTGGCAGTGGTTGTGTCAGAAGAGACAGGGCGTATTTCGGTGGCTATCAAGGGAGAGTTCCGCCTGCGGTTGAGCGCGGAAGAACTGGAAAGTATTCTAACCAGAGAAATGGCTTGAGAATAAAAATGCTTTTTTATTGCCATAGGACAGCTCTGTCCCAATAAAAAACCGTAATTTTGTAAACTGGAAATAGCAAAACGAGAAAATCTCTCATTGCTTCTTTATTATTAAATCGTTTTTTATATATATTAGCATGGAATTATTACAGCAAATTGTTGCCCGCGCAAAGGCAAACAAACAGCGCATTGTGCTCCCTGAAGCTACAGAGGAGCGTACATTGAAGGCTGCTGACCGTGTATTGGCCGACGACCTTGCAGATCTAATTCTTATCGGTAATCCCGCGGAGATCAAGCGGTTGGCCGATGAATGGGGACTGCAACATATCGACAAGGCCACCCTCATCGATCCGGAAAATAACCCCAAGAGTGAAGAATATGCCGTTTTGTTGGCCGAACTCCGCAAAAAGAAGGGAATGACTATTGAGCAGGCCCGTGAACTAGTGAAGAACCCGCTCTATTTGGGTTGCATGATTATCAAGACCGAAAATGCCGATGGCCAGATTTCAGGCGCGCTCAGCACAACGGGCGACACGCTTCGCCCTGCCTTGCAGATTATCAAGTGTGCCCCCGGAATTACCTGTGTGAGTGGTGCTATGCTCCTTCTGACTCATGAGAAAGCGTATGGCGATGATGGTATTATTGTCATGGGCGATGTTGCTGTGACACCGGTGCCCGACGCGGAACAGCTCGCGCAGATTGCTGTTAGCACCGCGCAGACCGCCAGAAGCGTAGCCGGAATGACCGATCCACGGGTCGCTATGCTCAGTTTTTCTACCAAGGGAAGTGCTAAACATGAGGTAGTAGACAAGGTGGTTGAGGCTACTCGGTTGGCTCATGAGTTGGATCCTGAACTGAAACTCGATGGCGAATTGCAGGCCGACGCGGCTTTAGTACCTTCGGTTGGTGCGAAGAAAGCACCCGGAAGTCCTATCGCCGGCAAGGCAAACGTGCTGGTGGTGCCGTGTCTGGAAGTTGGTAATATTAGCTACAAGCTCGTGGAACGCTTGGGAAGCGCTACGGCCATCGGCCCGATTCTGCAAGGTATAGCCCGTCCGGTGAACGACTTGAGTCGTGGTTGCTGTATCGATGATATCTATTATATGGTGGCCATCACGGCTTGTCAGGCGCAAGACGCGAAGAGATAAAAGAACATGTAGAGCGTGAAGGCTTTTTGCTTTTCACAGAACATGTTCTATTTAATAGTAAATATTCCTAATTTCACATTTTAAATATGAAGATATTAGTATTAAACTGCGGTAGTAGCTCCATTAAGTATAAGCTATACGATATGGACAACGAGTCTGTATTAGCGCAAGGTGGCGTTGAACGTATCGGCTTGGACGAGGCCTTCATTAAAGTGAAACTCGACAATGGCGACAAGCGTACCATCATGGCCGACCTGCCGACCCACAAAGAAGGCGTGGCTTTAGTGTTCAAGTGTCTGCTTGACGCGGAGATAGGCGCACTGAAGAGTTTGGATGAAATCGACGCCGTGGGCCATCGTATTGTGCAGGGTGGTGACAAATTCAACGAGAGTTGCATCGTTACTCCGGAAGTAGAGGCCGGTATCGACGAGCTCTGCGACCTGGCACCGGTTCACAACGCGGGTCACCTGCGTGGTATTCGTGCAGTCAACGCTCTCATGCCTGATGTTCCTCAGGTGACCGTGTTCGACAACGCGTTCCATTCTACCATGCCGGCACACGCTTATCTCTATGCCGTGCCCTACGAGTTTTATGAGAAATACCACGTTCGTCGTTATGGTTTCCACGGCACCAGCCATCGTTATGTGAGCCAGCGCGTGTGTGACTTCCTTGGTGTTGACATCAAGACTCAGAAGATTATAACCTGTCATATCGGTAATGGTGCCAGTGTGGCTGCCGTGAAGTATGGTAAGGTGGTGGATACGTCAATGGGATTGACTCCGTTGGCAGGCTTGATGATGGGTAGCCGTTGTGGTGATATTGATCCATCGGCTGTTACTTATCTGATGGATAAGACCGGAATGAAGCCACAGGAGATGGCCGATTTCCTGAATAAGGAGAGCGGTGTGCTGGGTATTACGGGCATAAGCTCGGATATGCGTGAGATAGAGAATGCCGATAAGGAAGGTAATGAGCGTGCTCATCTGGCCTTGGAGATGTATAACTATCGCATCAAAAAGTATATCGGCGCATACGCTGCGGCCATGAATGGTGTGGATATCATTGTATTTACAGCCGGTGTGGGTGAGAATCAAGAAGGTGTGCGTTGGGATTCCTGCGCCGACATGGAGTATCTCGGAATCAAGATGGATGCCGAGCGCAACCATTGCCGTGGCGAGGAGCGTGTTCTCTCAACCGATGATTCGAAGGTGAAAGTCGTGTTGGTTCCTACTGATGAGGAAATTGTCATTGCCCGTGACACGATGAAACTGGTGCAGAAGTAATCCGAGATAAGGATTCTCGTTCTTATATACGAAAAATCCCCGGATGACAGGTGCCCTATGGTGGCGCGCTTGTTATCCGGGGATTTCTTATGTGATGGATTACAACTTGTTAATCCATGTCGTTATATCATTCAGTACTTCGGGCGCGAATGTTTCTTCGATGTTGACACATTCTTCCGGATTGCCCGTTTTGGCATGCTGAAACTCATGATTCAACCCGTTGTATTCCTTGATTATCGTTTTCCGGTTGGGTGGCAGATGGCGGCGGAGGGCCGGAATGGTGAGTTCGGCAGGTACGTTGAGGTCGAGTGAACCATTTGCGTGGAACACCGGACAGGTCGCTTTTTGTACGTAAGGCACCATGTTGATGTCGATAAAGGCCTTTGTCCAAACGGTCGGGTACATGGCTAATAGCATTTTGCGTGCGTTTTCGGCCGAGTTGACAGTGTTTTCTGTTGCTCCCTTGGCACGGGCGAGCTTGTTGATTTGTAGGCACATCAGTGTGTCGATGCGGGTGGCCGGACCAGCCAGTGATACAATGAAGTCGGCCTTTTGCTGGCTTCCGAGCATGAAAGCAATCATGCCGCCTTCACTATGACCGATTACTCCTACCTTTCCAAACTCCTTTCGGTCGCGCAGATATTGCAGTCCGGCAGCAGCATCTTCGGCAAAATCGAAAGTCGTTGCTTCATTGAACTTTCCTGTTGACTTACCCACTCCGCGATCATCGTAGCGCAGAGAGGCGATACCCGCTTTGGCAAGCGCGTCGGCAATGACAAGAAAGGGTTTGTGGAAGAATAGCTCTTCATCACGATTTTGCGGTCCGCTACCCGTCACGAAGAGTACGACGGATGTTAGTCCTTGCTTGAAATTTGTGGGAAGGGTCAGCGTTGCGCTGAGGATAGTATTCGCTTTTTGGTTTGTGAAGGTAACTTCTTTCGTAGGATAGGGTAGTGGTAGCGCAGGTTCTTGTGGTCGTAGATATTGCTGTTGTCCACGTGTGCAGACCATAGACTTACTAATAGGGCCTTGGATGAATGTTCCAACAAGATTGTTGGCGACCAATCGCCCGTTGAAAGACATCTTAATCTGCGGTACAAGTACGCTGATGGAATCGTCGGAGAGATGGTTGATGGTCATGGGAATACCCGTGGCATTCTGTTCTGGCACGTCGAGCTTTACTTTTTTACTATCGATGTTAATGTGAAAGACCAACGATAGTTGTTGTGCGCCAAGATCCAGCTTCCCTGTCCAGTCGCCATTGAGGCCTTGCCCTTGTGCCTGAAAAGCAAAAACGGTCATGACAAGTGTGATGGCCGTTTTGAAATAGTTATGTCTCATGTGTTTTATCATTCTGCAGGGAGAAACTATTCGCCTAAAATCTGTGTGGCATGTTCCTTCACCTTGATTTCTTTCGGCCCCATGATACGGGTAATTACGCCGTTCTCATCTGCGATGAAAGTGGTGCGAAAGACACCCATGTAAACCTTGCCATAGTTCTTTTTCTCACCGTAAACGCCTAACTCGCTGACCAGTTTCATCTCGGTGTCGCAGATTAATGGGAATGGCAACTGGTATTTTTCAATGAATTTCTTGTGTGATTTGGCATCTTGCGTGCTACAACCTATGACGGCATAACCCATGGTAAGAAAGCGTTCGTAGTTGTCGCGCAGGCTGCAAGCCTGATTGGTGCAGCCTGGAGTGGAGTCGCGAGGATAAATATAAAGCACCAATTGTTTGCCTTTGAAGTCACTAAGTTTTAATTCCTTACCGTCTTGGTCTACACCAAGAAACTCAGGAAGCTTCTGTCCAATTTCCATATATATAATATAATAATGTGTAATTTGTTATTGCAAAGATAGTAGAATCTTACCTCTTTTCCTCTTTTTATATAGTCTTAGAATCCATGTTTTCGTGCCATTTACTTGCGAAAGCTGTGTAATTAACACTTATTATACATTTTTACCCCCCCCCATAACAAAATAAGAGTTAATTTTGCAGCCACTTAAACCTCAATTTAAATAATAACTAACCTATTTTATTATGTACTTGACAACAAAAAGGAAGATGATGTACCTGGTATTGGCGCTGTCCTCTGCCGGTTTGTCGTATGCCGGTACGGGAAACGCAACGGCAATAGCGGCAGTGCAACAACAAGCTACATGCAAAGGTGTAGTTGTGGATTCGAAAGGAGAACCTATCATCGGTGCGTCCGTGACGGCTGTAGTAAACGGCCAGAAAAAGGGCGCTATCAGTGATTTGGACGGTAACTTTGAACTTACCGGAATTCGTCCAGGAACTACACTCACTATAACGTATGTAGGCTACAAAACTCAGAACGTGGTTTGGAATGGTCCAAGCTTGACAATTCGTTTGGCAGAAGATTCTGAGATGTTGGAGGACGTTGTAGTGGTGGGCTATGGTGTTCAGAAGAAAGTAAACCTCACCGGTGCGGTATCTGTAGTATCATCAAAGCAGCTTGAGTCACGTCCGGTAACGAGTGTTGCTCAGGCATTGCAGGGTGAAGTTCCTGGTTTGAACTTCAGCGTTGGTAATTCTGGTGGTTCACTTAACAGTCGCATGGGTATGAACATCCGCGGTATCGGTACTATCGGTTCCGGTTCCAATGCTTCACCACTCGTTCTTATCGATGGTTCTGAGGGTGATTTGTATTCAATCTCTCCGAACGATATCGAGAGTATCTCTGTATTGAAGGATGCTTCTTCTAGCGCCATTTACGGTTCGCGTGCTGCCTTCGGTGTAATCCTTGTTACCACAAAGGGCGGTAAGGATTCACGTATGAACGTATCTTATAATGGTAACGTGCGTTTCTCAACAGCAACTCAGATTCCTGAGATGCCGAACTCATACGACTTCGCACGTTACTGGAACGATGCAGCTGCAAACAGTGGAAGTCCTGCTCAATTTAGTCAGGAGATGCTGGATAAAATAAAGAACCATATCAATGGTACACCGAAACCGGGTGATGAGGCGACAACCACATGGGCCGGAAAAGATAAAAATGAGCCTTGGAGTATGTACACAGGCTCTTGGGACAATACCAACTGGTTCAAAGAGATGTATAAGTCTGGCGTTCCTTCTACCGAGCATAACGTAGCCCTCAGTGGTGGTGGAAGCAAGGTGAACTATTATCTTAGTGGTTCGGTTCTTGGCCAGCGTGGTTTGATTCGTCATGGTAAAGACAAACTCACACGTTATAACTTCTCTAGTAAGATTACTGCTAACCTCAGTGACTGGTTCACAGTTACTTATAATACGAAGTGGATACGTGAAGATTATAGCCGTCCGTCTTACATGACAGGCCTTTTCTTCCATAACATTGCCCGTCGTTGGCCGACTAACCCGATTTACGATCCAAACGGACATTATGTTCATGGTAATGAGATTCTGCAGATGGAGAATGGTGGACTTGACATCACACAAGAGGATAAACTCTTTCAGCAGCTGGCGCTTGAGTTCAGACCAATCAAGGGTTGGAGGATTCGTTTAGAGGGTAACTACAATACCACCAATAAACACAACCACTGGGATGTATTGCCTATCTACTACTATGATCCTGATCAGAATCCGGTTGCAGCTGCATGGAGCGGTGACTACTTAGCAGGTAAGTCAAATGTAGGTGAGAACATGTCAAAAAACAACTATTATAATGGTCGTTTCTACACAGAGTATGCTTTCACGTTGACCGAAAAGCACGACTTTAAGTTCTTGGCAGGTTTGGATATGGAGTCTAACCTTTACACTTATCTTGGTGTATCGCGTGCAGACTTGATTACTCCGACTGTTCCTACACTTAACAATGCTACTCACAAGGAAGTGCATCCAGGTTTCTCTAACACACAGTGGGCAACCATGGGTGCGTTCGGTCGTATCAACTACGTATACGATTCACGCTATTTGGCTGAATTCTCTATCCGCCGTGATGGTTCTTCACGTTTCATCGGTGATAAGACATGGAGTACATTCCCTTCAGTCGCACTTGGTTGGAACATTGCTAACGAACAGTTCTTCAAGCCTTTGACAAATACGGTCAGCACCCTCAAGCTTCGTTTAAGCTTCGGTGCTTTGGGTAATACCAATATCAAAGCGCTCTATCCTTGGTTCTTAGGACAGCCTGCACGAGCAGCCGAATCTTCATGGCTTGTTGGTGGCGAGCGTGTGAACATTGCTAATGTTCCCGGATTGGTTTCACCTAACTTGACTTGGGAGAGTGTTCGCTCATGGAACATCGGTCTTGACTTTGGTTTGCTTAATAACAAGTTGCATGGAACCTTCGATTATTTCGTTCGTACAACGAAAGATATGGTGGGACCTGCGCCTGTTAGACCTTCAATCTTAGGTGCTGAGCTTCCAAAAGAGAATAATAGTGATATGCGTTCTAATGGTTGGGACTTAGAAATTAGATGGCGCGACAAGATTGGTCAGGTCAACTATGGTATCAAACTCGTTCTCTCTGATGACTACCAGACGATTACTCGTTACTACAATCCAAACCGTCTGCTTTCAAAATGGTGCGAAGGTAAGCGCATGGGCGATATCTACGGATACAAAGTAGAGGGTATCGCGCAGACAGACGAGCAGATGACCGAATGGTTGAAAAACAACAAGCCTTCATGGGGCTCTAACTGGGCAGCCGGTGACGTGATGTATAAGGACTTGAACGGTGATAAGAAGGTTAACGCCGGTAAGAGCACTTACGATGATATGGGTGACTTGACTAAGATTGGTAACTCATTGCCACATTATCGTTTTGGTATCACATTGGATGCTGCTTGGAAGGAATTCGACTTCCTCGTGTTCATGCAGGGTGTCGGCAAACGCGACTTCTGGGATTCATCTCCTTACAGCGTAGGTGCGAATCATGGTGTATGGCAGAGTGCGGCTTTCAAGGATCACTTAGACTACTGGCGTCCGGCAACAGACACCAACTTCGGTCCTAATCCTAATGGTTTCTATCCACGTCCGCTCTTCCATCAGGGGAGTAAGAACTTCCAGACAAGTGACCGTTATCTGCAGAATGCTGCTTATATGAGAATCAAGAACATTCAGCTTGGATACACGCTTCCTGCTCCTATCGCAAGCAAGATTGGTGCAAGTCGTGTTCGTTTCTACTTCTCTGCAGAGAACCTTGTGACATTCACAAAGATGAACAAGATCTTTGACCCAGAGGCAACAGGTGGTGACTGGGGACCAGGTAAGCTCTACCCACTTCAGAGAACAATCTCTTTCGGTTTAAATCTTAACTTTTAATTCGTAGCAATTATGAAACATATTATAGCAAATATATTGAAGGGAGGATTGCCTATTCTTTGCTTAGGCATGACGGTTACGTCGTGTAGCGATTTCCTTGACAGACCGCCGCTCGATCAGATCTCTCCCGATTCTTATTATGTTACAGCTGACCAGTTGGGTACGTTCTCAATCAATTACTATACATCCATCTTCCCTAATAACAGCGGATGGTGGGCAGGTGTAGCAACCTTTGATGACGGAACTGACAACCAAGCAGCAAGAGGCGGAAACTCTTCAATGTTCTTACAGGATCAGTGGAAGGTTCCCACATCTGGAGAACTCGGTGTCGACAACATTCGTAATGTCAATAAGTTCATCAACGAAACAGAAGAGAAGATAGCTAAAGATGCTGTAACTGGTTCTAAAGAGCTTATCAAGCAATATATGGGTGAAGCTTATTTCATTAGAGCAATGCTCTATTTTTATAAGCTTCAAGCTTATGGTGACTTCCCTATCATGTTGAAAGAACTTAATATCGATGCAGACCTTGTTGAAGCCAGCAAGCGTCAGCCTCGTAACCTTGTAGCCCGTCAGATTCTTGCTGATATGGACAAGGCGATTGAAAGACTGCAGGTAGATTTTGCCAGCAAGGTGCGTATCAATAAGTATGCTGCTTTGGCAATGAAGTCAAGAATGGCGCTTTATGAAGCTACATTCGAGAAGTATCACAGAGGAACCGGCCGTGTACCGGGTGATGCTAACTGGCCAGGCAAGAATAAGGAGTGGAACAAGAACTTCTCTATTAATCAGGATAGTGAGGTTAACTTCTTCCTTGATCAAGCTATTGACGCAGCTAAGAAGGTATGCGATGCAGTGCCTTTGAAAACAGAGAATAGCCACGTCATGAATCCAAGTGCTGTTGGTCAGTACAATGGTTGGAACGCATACTATGATATGTTTGCCAGCCCAGATCTGTCTAAGTATCCAGAGGTATTGTTGTGGCGTCAGTTCAATTCAGATATAAATGTGGCTCACCTCACATCAAATAAGCTTCGTGGTGGTGCTGCAACAGGTTGGACACGTGGTCTTGTTGAGTCATTCCTTATGAAGAACGGTTTGCCAATCTATGCTGCTGGCGCTGGTTATCAGGGTGACACTACCATTGATATGGCCAAGACTGATCGTGATGAGCGCTTACAGCTCTTCGTATTCGGTGAGTCTGATATTCTCGGTAATGACCAGAAGGGTATTGATTTGGTTAACGAGCAACTGATTAAAGACAAAAAGCCTACAATTAAGAATATTGTATTCAATGTAGCAACTCTTTTCGATGCCGACCAAGCATGCAGAGACGTTACAGGCTATCGTCAGCGTAAGTTCTACAACTATGACCCTGATATGCAGTTAGGTCAGACCTTCTCTGATGTTTCCGGTCAGATTCTCATCCGTGTAGAAGAAGCTATGCTCAACTACATTGAGGCTTCTTACCTCCGTACCGGTTCGTTGGACGCAACGGCTACAGGCTATTGGACAGCTTTGCGCGAACGTGCAGGCATTACCGCTCCAATCTCAACAACCATCAATGCAACTGATATGACCCAGGAAGCCGATGTAAATCGTCCTTCTTACGACTGGGCAGCTTTCTCTGCGGGTAAGCCTGTTGATGCTACGCTCTATTCTATCCGTCGTGAGCGTCGCAGCGAGTTTGCCGGTGAAGGTCTGCGTAATGATGACTTGATTCGTTGGGCATCTTTAGATCAGGTGAAGAACTATCAGGTTGAGGGTATCAACTTCTGGGATGAGACCTATAAGAATCCTTCATTTGAAGTTGTCGATAAAACGACTGGTAAAATAACAAGTCTGATTGTTGCTGATGGTAGTGCTAAGGCTACGATGTCAGCTAAGGAGCTTACAAAGTATATTCGTCCCTATCAGATTCAGAAGACCAACAACATTCTCTATAATGGTTATACTTTCTATCAGGCTCACTACCTGTATCCATTCTCTTATCAGGAAATGTTGCTCTGTTCACCTGATGGAACAGTAGAGAACTCTAACCTGTATCAGAATATCTACTGGCCGCTTGAGGCAAATGGTGAAGCTCAGAAATAAGCTTATACTGAATAAAGTATAATCAAATAGAAAACAAAAATGAAGAGAGGGTGTATCAAGCAATTGGTGCACCCTCTTTATTTTTGTATTCTGTGACTATCTGTAGCAAAATACGATTTTCTCTTTCAAACAGTCTTTACAATATTTTCTTATAATTCCGTTATCTATTTATGATGAAATACATTTGGTTTTGGCTCTCTTGGGGAGTACTGACGCTGATGGCTTGTCAGGCATCAAACTATCAGCTGGCGTGGCACGACGACTTCTGCGGCAATGTCATCGACACATCGAAGTGGGAAAAAATACCACGCGGAAGAGTTGACTGGAATAAATACATGTCTGCGCATGAAAGTCTTTATGCCGTAAAGAATGGACGATTGGTCTTGCGCGGCATCGTTAATGATGTGGAAAAGGCCGACACGGCTCGCTGTTTGACGGGCGGTGTGCGGACAAAACGGGGCTTCGGACGCGGAAAGATGGTCATCAAGGCTAAGCTCGGCGAAGCTATCGGAGCATGGCCGGCGTTCTGGATGCTGCCCATGAAAGCCCAATGGCCATTGGGAGGTGAAATTGATATCATGGAACATCTTAACCACGACTCAATCGCTTATCAGACCGTGCACACGCACTACACGCATAATTTGAAGAAAAACAAGGTGCCGCCCCATGGTTCCACAGGCAAAATACGCAATCATCGGTACAATACATACGCCGTAGAAATCTTTACGGACAGCCTTGTTTTCACTATTAATGGCCGGAAAACCTTTACTTACCCACGCTTGCCGGGGCAGGAGAGCAATGGCCAATTTCCCTTTGTCGACCAACCTTTTTACCTAATGCTCGACATGCAGCTCGGCGGTTCATGGGTAGGAAAAGTCAATCCGGCTACGCTTCCTTGTGAGATGAAAATAGACTGGGTGAAGTTCTACCGCAGAAAAGACGAACCTCACCCTTAATAAGAAGCAACCCTCACTTTGGACTACTGGGTATAAAGAACGAAATGAGGATGATTTTCGTCACCTAAACGGGGGGTGTATTTGAATTCGTTTAGTTCAAAATCATGCATGGCTTCGGGTTTTGACAGCCTGTTTTGAATGATGTGGCGGGTCATGGCACCACGGCAGCTCTTTGCGTGCACCGGAACATCTTTCATCCTGCGCCCGTCGTCGATGTAGAACAGGGGCTGGACGACACGCACTTCCTGTTTCACACGCTTCCAATCAAACAGATGTTCAAACTCCTTCGTGGACAAATGTACGAGTATGCCATCGTCGGCTTGCACGGCGTCGATAAGCATTTGGGTAAGGCGGGGGCGCCAGTAGGCGAAGAACGTTTGGTTATCGGTGGCTTCGAGTTTCACCTTGCCCTCCATGCGGTAAGGATGGATGAGGTCGAGCGGTCGCAGTAGCCCGTATAGAAACGACGTGATGAAAAGGTGTTGCTGGGCAAAGCGGAAGTCATCGTCCGAGAACGTGTCAGCCTTCATATACTTATAGGCCTGTCCGTGATAGGACAGCAGGGCCGGCAAGAGTTCTTCTTCATCGAAGAAACACGCAAACCGCTGCTTGTTTTCGCGGGCTATTTCCAAACTACAATGTAGTTCACGGGCGATATCTTCTACCTCCCAGTTGCCCATTTCCAGCGCAAACTGCCCGGCTTCCTGTCGAAACGCGGCGTGCGAAGACAAGGGCGCAATGGTCGTTGTCTTCGTTTTCATGATTTTGGCTGATGATAAAGTGATTTGCATAAATACATTTCTTTAATTTATTGCCCTCAAAGTTAATACAAAAACGGGTAAAATCGGCATCGTATAAGCCTGATTTTACCCGTTTACGCTTTTCTGGCGAACGATGTTTTTATTCCTCCTGTTGACTGGAAACGTTTTCCCGGTTTTCCATTTTCAGCTTAATGGCAAAGGAAATCAGCAGTCCCACACCGATGCCGGACGACAGAATAATCCAGAACGAGAAGGTATGTTCGTTGATGTTACTACCAAACATGACGTTCAGAAGCAGTGTAAAGAGGTAGCCCAGTGCCAGTCCGAGCAACACACAGCCCCACTGAAGCGTACTATAGCGATTCTTTTCCCGGTTTTCCTCGGGCGTAATCAGTTGTCGGGCGGTCTCGGGGTCGATGTTGTTGGCGATGATTGACTCCCGAATACGCCTTTCGTTGTTCATTCTCTTCACTTTTACAATGCTGCCGCTTACGACGGCGACGATTCCACAAGCGATTCCCAATACTGATGAGACAAAGCCGATGTCTGCAGGTTCCATAATGATATGTTTTAAAAAGTTATTGAATTGGTTTGCTATTGATAAGACCAAGAAGTTGCAAAAACCTTACAATCTATTTCCATGAATATTCCGATATTTTTTTGTTGAGCTGCCAGATGATGGCCGAAAGGGCGAAGAGAGCCGACGCAAGCAATGGTAATATTTCGAACCAGTGCCCCATCTGGCTGACGATGCAATAGGTACCACCCGCTATCGCCATGAGAATGGCCGGCTGACCGAAGCAGAAAAACAGCAAGCGCGACCAGCGGCGGAGGCGTTGTCGACGTGCCTCAGCCTTAATATCGCGCATGATTTGATGGCCGATTTCGTCCAGTACGTGTTGACGCTTGATGCTCTCCTGAATGAGCATGTCAAGTTGTTGGTCATTTATCTCTTTCATAATTAATTTGTTTTTTCAGTTGTTCGCGTATGCGGTGCAGTTTCACGAGCACGTTGTTGGCCGAAAGTCCCAGCGCAACAGCAATCTCATGCGCCTTTTTACCCTTGTAATAATGCAGTCGGATGATTTGTTGGTCGAGTTCGGACAGTCTGCCAATGGCTTCGTCCATGGCCTGCAACCTGCGCTCGTGCTCCTCCGAATAGCTGTCGGTCGAGGCTTTTAAGTCGTTCTCCTCAATGGGTTGCGTGCGGTGTCGTTTCGCCTTGTCGATGGCATTCAGTGCCAGATGCGTGGCTATGGCATTGAGCCAGACACCCAGATTGCCGCCCCGCCAGCTGTCGAGGTGGGTATAGGCACGGATGAAAGCCTGCTGAACGATGTCACGGGTCAGGTCTTCGTCTTTCATGAGACCGAGCGTTTTGGAATAGACAGAGCCGGAATAGCGGCTGACGATTTCGCCGAAACATTTCGTTTCGCCCTCTTCCAATATCCGTCTTACGATAGCTTCATCTTCCATTTCTTGTCTTGGTTTCTGGCTATAAGACAAAGATAGTGATAAATTATTACAGTCGGCACCCGCCTTTTTTGCTTTTTTAATTTTTATAAATGTGGCTATATTGAATTCGGAATAATCTTTACAAAGCGTTGAAAAATTCTGAACAACAAAAAAGTTGGTCGATTTTATGGCCGTTATTCGTGAATTAGGGAAAAGCCATAAATGCTTGATAATTAACCGTTTGCGTTTTTAGGCCCAAACTCAACTCTCCATTTGACCCGCTAAAAGCCATGTTTTTGGCTTATAAAAGCAGCTCTTTTACACTGCAAAAGCGTAGCTTTGAGCAGCTAAAAGCATAGCTTTTACCTCATAAAGGCTATGCTTTTGCATTTTGAACGCTAAAAAACGGCCCACTCATTGCTTAATACGCCCTATTTCTTTGTTAGATTGCGATTTTTTAAAGACCGTTTTTCTGATTCTTATTTTACAATTTTGAGGTAATTAGTACACTTTGTCAGTCTGTTTGTTTACCCGTTTTTTTCTCCTGTTGATTGGAAACGCTTTCTTTGTTTTCTATTTTCAGCTTAATGGCAAAGCAAATCGGCAGTCCTATACCAACGCCGGTTGACAGAATAATTTAGAAAGGGAAAGACAGTTCGCCAATGTTACTACCGAGCAAGGCACGCAGAAGCAGTGCAAAGAGGTAGTCTAATGCCAGTCTGAGCAAAGTACAGCCATGCTGAAGCGTACTGTAAGGATTCTTTTCCCGATTTTCCTCGTCCACAATTTGTTGGCGGGTGGTTTCTGGATTTACGTTGTTGGCGATAAATCGCTCATTGATGCTAAATCTAAATATTCTTTAAACGGTAACTCTTTTTGGGGTGATGCGACCTTTATTCATGCTTTCTTCTTATTTTTGTATTCCATTATTGATCAGGCTCGCACGAGGTCTTCTTCATTGAGCAAGGTCTTTGCATCCGATATAAGTTTAATGCCCATGTCAACGTTTTACCCCTATACAGACGAATTTGAAGCTCTCTTTAAAAAGTGGTATATGCCTTTGTTCTACAAGGCGTTGGACTGGGTGGAAGACGAAGAGGTAGCCAAAGACTTAGTAAGTGAACTTTTTGCCGACCTATGGAAATCGTACGAACGCATACGGCATTACAAAATAGGCCCTTACTTATTTACAGCCATTAAAAACAAGTCACTCAATTATCTGCGTCATCAAAAGGTTGAATGTGCCAACCGCGACGCTTATATCAGGATGAAAGAAGAGATTCTCAGCGACTCAGAACTGTTAGAACAGAGGCTGCAGAAAATTCAAGAAGTCATTGATGGTCAGACTCCGCTTACCAAATTTGTATTCGAAGCATGTTATTATGAAAACAAGACCTATCAGGAGGTTTCCGAGATTTTGGCGGTTAGTGTCAGTGCTGTTCATAAACATATCAGCAAGATGATGGCGGCATTACGCGCAGAATTATTGGGAAAAGATAGAAAAAGGGGTGACGGTTAAATCAATGAATGTGTTTTAATCTATAAAACGATTTTGCAACATGAACAATGATAATCAGGAGATAGAATTGCTGGCGAGGATTTTCTTCAGGCGGCGTCACTGCCACAAGCCCGATGCAGAGACAGAATGGCAGAAGTTTAAGACGCGGATGGGACAAACTAAGGCAGAATCGCCGTCTCGTTGGAAATTAATGGCAGCGGCAGCAGTTGGCGCTGTGGCCATGTGGGGCGGTATGATCGTTTACCAGCATTTTCTGTCATGGTCGCAAACGGATCAGAATGCGGCGCTCGTCGTCATGCAACATCGGGACGAAGTCGCCCAAGTCATCTACCAGTCGGGTAGCCATACGAAGACATTAGCCGGACAGGATTCGCTTTCTTTTCTTGCGGTTTCGCAGCCCGTGGATCGCGGCAAGCAGTCGTCAGGCACTGCTTCTCGGACAATTGAGTCATCAACTCATTCGCCTCTGCAACGTGTTCAGACACCAAGAGGCATGAGTTTTAAAGTGATCTTGGAGGACGGAACGGAGATATGGCTCAATGCAGAGAGTAAGATCGAATTTCCGGAGAAGTTCACCGCACAAACAAGACAGGTGAAATTAGATGGTGAGGCCTATTTCAAGGTGGCTCACAACGCAAAAGTTCCATTTGTGGTTATAGGCAGCCGGATGAATGTGCGCGTACTGGGCACAGAGTTCAATTTCAGACAATATGTTCACGAACAGCCGCATGTGGCGCTTGTTAAGGGAGCTGTAGAAATATTTAATAACCATACGGGGAAGGCTGAAGCTACGTTGTCGCCCGATCAGGAAGCCTGGTGCGACCAGCAGGGTGTCATACACGTGCGGCGGACAGATACCTATGCCGTGCGACAATGGGTCGAAGGCATGTTCTATTTCGATGATGCGCCATTGGTCAATATCCTCAAAGAACTTGGACGTTGGTATAATTTGGGTGTTGTTTTTAAAAACGCAAGACACCAAAACTTTAGACTTCATTTCAGTGCTTTGCGCTCTGGCGACGTCCATCAGAGCATTGAAGATCTGAATTTACTGTGTAAGTTTAAAATCGTTGTTCAAGGTTCTAACATTGTGGTTTATTAAGTACGTGCTGTTTTCGTTAGTTGTCAACCCTTGTTTTTTGTCAAAGAAGAAGCAAGGATTTTAACATTAAGATGGGATTACAGACGTTGGGAGATGAAAGTATAGAAGGTGGGGGGAATGGACATTTTGTTTTGATTTTCCATTTGTGATGCTTGGGGAATATAAGAGTTGTGTTTTTATCGCCTTACAGCAAAGTTTTCGCTTCATAAAAGGACAACAGCCTTGAGGAGCTGAAAACATATGCCATGAGTAGGAAAACGAATGTAAATAGTTATAAGAAAAACGAAAATTATTGATTAGCAGGCAAATACAAGTCTGTTCATAGTTCGTATATTTGTCGGCAAACGAGAAGAAACAGAATAACGCAAGCGTTTTGAGTTATTTGTAAGGTTGTTTCCTATTTTTATTTTTTAGTTTCTGAGGGTGACCGTTTGTTACCATTCCTTGTATTATAAGTAACAATAGTTTAATATCATAGCTAAAGTTTATATGAAAGACAAGAGAAAAGGGAAATTAAAGGACTCGTGGTTGGTCCTGCTCTTATGGCTATTTTCTGCGTCGATGCTGCACGCCCAGCAGCTAATACAGGGAAATCGCATCACGTATGCGTGTTCGGAAGAGCGATTGAGTACAGCTTTAAAGGCAGTAGAACGGCTCTCCGGGTATTATAAACTCCAATTCACGTCGGAAGACGTGGAGCCTTATAGGGTGAGTGTGCGTGTCGAAGGGACAACCATGGATGTAGCTTTGCGTGAGTTGTTGAAGAATACACCATTACACTACAGCGTGAAAAACCGCTTCATCAGATTGTCGAAACCAACTCAACCGATGATGAGGCATGTCGAAGGCGAAGTCTATGGAACCGTATTCGATGCTGAAAAACAACCGGCTATTGGTGCTACCGTCAGGATAAAAGGAACGGCTGACGGTGTGGTTACGGATGTCGATGGTAAATATAAAATCAAGGCAGCTCCGGGACAGATACTGATTTTCAGCTATGTAGGGATGAAGACCGTTGAGAAAAACTATGCGGGATACAGTCCTATCGATATTTATATGGAGCCCAGCGAAGAATTCATGCTGCAAGATGTCGTTGTAAATGGTTATTACAGTCGGTCAAAAGAGAGTTATACCGGCTCTGAAATAACAATTAAAGGTGAACAGTTGAAAGACTTAGGGGCTACCAATGTCCTCTCTACGCTTTCCGCCTACAATCCATCGCTGCGATTGACAGAGGAGGCAGACTACGGTTCAGACCCGAACCACATTCCCGAGGTGACGTTGCGTGGCCAAAGTACTTTCGATTTGAGAGGTTCTGCTGAGAGTTCACGTGCCAATCCCAATGGTCCATTGTATATTATGGATGGTGTGGAGGTTTCTGCCCAGACCGTTTATGATTACGACATCAACCGTATAGAAAATATAACGATTCTGAAAGATGCCTCTGCTACGGCCATGTATGGTTCTCGTGGTGCCAACGGCGTAATTGTAATGACAACCAAACGTCCACAACCAGGCCGAATCAAGGTAGATTTCAGTACCAACTATAGCCTTTCTGTTCCGGATTTGAGAGACTATAACCTGATGAACGCAAGCGAAAAACTGGAGTTCGAACGCCTTGCGGGAAGATACATCTTTGCGGCCGGCGGTCTGGAAGGACAACTGGCAATGGACCGCCTTTATAATTCAAGGTTGCAAGAGGTGGCCCGTGGTGTGAACACTTATTGGCTTTCACAACCCTTGCGCACGTCCTTATATCAGAAATATTCTGTTATATTGGAAGGTGGCGACAATAATTTGCGCTATCAGTTGAATGGCAGATACGACACGAACTCGGGCGTCATGAAAGGTTCGGACAGAAATAATTACGGACTCAGTGCTGTTTTGGATTATAATATAGGTGAGAATTTTAGGGTACGCAATGACCTTAGTATTTCGGAAGTAAAGTCGAATCGTTCCCCATATGGTTCATTCAGTCTCTTTGCTCAACAGAATCCATACGATAGGATTTATGATAATGAAGGACGTTTAGTGAAGGTGTTGTCTACCAATCATGTGAATCCGATGATCAATGCCACATTGCCTAACAGAGACAAGACCAATACGACGACCTGGACGGATAACTTCTATCTGGAGTGGCGCTTCCTGAACGCGTTCCGACTGACCGCCCGTTTAAGTTATGCCAAGGCTCTTTCACAACAGGAAGTTTTCGTTTCGCCTAATTCTCCGGCTTATGCCGAGGAGACGGAGATCGAGAAAAAAGGACGTGCTACGTATTTCAACACAACCGAAACTACGTTGGACGGCAACGTTTTGTTGTCCTATTATAATACATTCAGAAAGGTACACACCCTTAGTATGACCCTCGGAACCAACTTCACGGACAACAGTGTCCGTGGACAAGGATTTACTGCGACCGGCTTTTTAAATGATAATCTCGATAATATTCACTTTGCACAGCAGTACGCGGCTAATAGTAAACCGGCAAGCACGTCGGATGTGTCGCGCCTATTTGGCGTTCTGTTCAATGCTAACTACGGCTTGAAGGAACGTTATTACGTAGATTTCTCGTTCCGTACCGATGGATCTTCGAAGTTTGGAAGTGATTCGCGTTTTGCCCCCTTCTGGTCTTTGGGGTTGGCATGGAATGTACATAAGGAGAAATTTATGAACGAAAAGTTCGCCAATTTGCGCCTTAGAGCCTCAATGGGTAGTACGGGAAATATCAATTTTGCTTCATCGCAAGCCATCACGCGCTATTATTATCATGCCAATAATATTTATCTCGACTCTTGGGGGGCAACCTTGCAGGGTTATGGAAACAGCAGGCTGAAATGGCAGCAGACAATGGCCTATAATCTGGGTATAGATATTTCTGTGTTCAAAGGCAGGTTGGCTTTCTATGGAGATGTATACCGGAAGTTGACCGACAACTTGTTGCTACCCATGAATGTGGCCCCTTCTACTGGCTTCACTTCGTACACAGAGAACGTAGGTGAGGTAGAGAATACGGGATGGGAGGTGCGTCTGTCTGCCAATTGGATTAAAACAAAGGACTTCTCGTGGACAACTACCTTCTCCGCTTTCCATAATAAGAATAGGATTCGTAAGATTTCGAACGAGCTGGCGGAAATGAACATGCGGCACAATGCTGACAAGAACAGCAACATCTCCGGCAAAGTGGCTAATCAGTATGAGAACGGAAACTCCACGACAGCAATCTATGTAGTTCGTTCAGGCGGTATCGATCCTGCCACAGGAAACGAGATTTATTATAAGCGCGACGGTTCTTTGTCTTTCATTTACGATTATAAGGACAAAGTGGTTGTAGGCGACACCGAACCTAAATATAATGGTAACATCATCAATAATATTGCATGGAAGGGTTTTAACCTCTATGCAGTGGCAACCTATAGGTATGGCGGGAAAGCTTATAACTCTACTTTGGCAACCAAAGTAGAGGGTGCAAACCCTGCGTTGAATGCTGATAAGCGGGTGTTGTATGATCGTTGGAAACAGCCGGGTGATCATGCTATGTTCCGAAGAATCGATGACCAGTCGCCCGTTTATCAGACCAGCAGATTCGTGCAGGACAATAATTCGCTGGTCTTGTCCAATCTCTCGCTTACCTATACATTGCCCATGAAGTTTATTTCCTCATTCGGTGTGGAATATGTAAAGTTGATAGCATCGGCCACCGACTTAGTTCGCTTCTCTTCGATCAAGCAGGAGCGAGGCACTGCTTACCCTTATGCGCATTCTTATTCTTTTGGTTTAAACATTAGATTTTAAATGACAATGAAACTTATACAATATATTATAACAGGTGTTTTTATCATGCTTGTTTCGTCATGCAATGACTGGCTCAAAGTCGAACCTGAAACATCTGTTGACGAAGAGAAACTTTTCTCAACGGAACAGGGCTTCAAAGACGCGTTAGCCGGTGTATATGCTGATATGGCGTCGGGTAATTTGTACGGACAGGAACTTAGTTTCGGTTTGCTGGATGTCTTGGGACAAGTGTATGATTACGAAGCCATGGAGACGGTTTATCACCAATATCATTATGCCAAAGACTACCAGTATGGCAACGAGCAAGTGAATACACAAATCGGCTTGATATGGAACAACATGTATACCGTAGTGGCCGCGATCAACAATATCTTGTTGTGGCTCGATAAAAATGGTAAGGTTATGCCTGCTTCAACTCATCATCAGATAAAAGGAGAATGCCTCTTCTTGCGGGCATACTTGCATTATGACTTATTACGAATGTTTGCTCCCAACGTAAAACGAGAGCCCCAAGCCACCGCCATTCCGTATGTGGAAACGTTTGGAGTAAAGGCGACCCCGGCTGTGAGCGTCCGTCAAGTGATTGAAAATATAAAGCGAGATCTGTATAGGGCCAAGCAGGAATTGGAACAGGATGCCATCAAGGAGGTGATACCTTACGAATTTGCTGATAAAACGGAAACAGATCGCTATGTGGCACGTGCTAATTACTATGCTGTTGAGTCCTTGCTTGCTCGCGTTTTGTTGGATGAAGGCAATTATAAAGAGGCCGAACAGGCTGCAGCCAATGTTATTCAGTCGGGTAAGTTTAAATTGTTGGATGTGGCGAAAAGCATCAATGTACAACCTGATTCACTGGATATTCTGTTCAGTGATGAGCATATATTTTCGCTTAGGCATAAAACGATTCTGACCAACGCTCAGAAATTGCATCTTGGTATCGTCACACAAACGTCTGTAAGCGGTGCCGCTTTGCCTTTAGCTACAGATATTAATGACCAGTTTGAAAATAATAACAACGATGTGAGATTATCAACTTGGGTGAAACCGCAAAGCAAATACCTCGTAAAATATGCTAAAGACGACATCAAGAAGTTTTATCCTAAGCAGATACTCATCAAGTTGTCTGAAATGTATCTGATTGTAGCAGAATGTAAAATGCATCTGAATGAGTCGGGCGCGTTGGAAACATTGAATACGCTTCGGCGTTCGCGTATATCCAATTCGGCTGCTGCCGATAAGCCGGTCATCAATCAGGATGTGCTGATTGCAGAGATGCGCCGTGAGTTTATAGGAGAGGGGAAGATGTTTTATGAATATAAACGTCTGAACAGTCCTATCCTTAATATATTAGTTAATATACCACCTTCTAATTCCGTGCAGGTCTTGCCTTTACCAGAAAATGAAAAGGAATATGGTATTTATCATTAAAAAGGAGGAAAAATGAAAAATAATTGGCTAAAACTATTGGTTATTCCCATCTATATCTTGGTCGTAGCTTGCTCTAAAGATATTGAGGTGCCCTATTCGGAAGGCGACAGAATTTATTTCGAATACCTGTATCAAGATCCTAATTATGCGGCGAAGAGGTTGATTGTACGCGATTCGTTGACGGTCTCTATGGGACTGCTGCCCGATGAAACAAAAAGCGTTGAGGTGAAGATACCTGTCCTGGTATTAGGTAATCAGTTAGCAACTGACAAGCGCTATCGGGTAGAAGTCGTTGAAAAAGGAATGGTCGTGAAAGGAATAACAACGGCTAAGGTGAATGAAGATTACATGCCTTTGCAGGAAACCTATACCTTTCATGCCAACACTTGGACAGACACGTTGAAGATCGTGCTGCTACGTTCGCATCTGAGTCCTTCTTTTACACTGAAGCAACAGAAGTCTGTTATTCTGCGATTGGTAGAGACGGAAGAGCTGAAGCCCGGCATACGCGAAGGGTATGAGGTTAAGATCTCAATGAATAATTATGTTGTCCAGCCTCAATGGTGGAATGTTTATGCCTTGGGTTATTATCATCCGCAGAAATACAGAATACTTCTTATGTTCAATACGGAAGAATTTTACAGCAAGGTAAATATCCCCAATGATGCACGTCGTTATGTCAAAGCGTTGAAAGCATATTTGAAAGATAATGTTGTCATAGACCAGGAAACTGGAAAACGAGTTGGTTTTGACAATCTGATAGACATGAGTGGTAAATAAAGAAAGGAGAAAACTTATGAAGACACTTAAATATGTATTAGGCCTGATGATACTGATAATATTGACGGCCTGCTATGAAGATAAGGGAAACTATGACTATCATGAGATAGATGAGGTTAGGGTTAAAGGAATACCTGAAAGCGTTGAGATTGACAGATTTTCGAAGTTGGAAATCAAACCCGATATCAGCGGCTCCATCTTTGGCAACGATACATCTAAATATTCGTATGAATGGAAGATTGCCAACAAAGTTATTTCAACACAAAAAGACTTGGATTATGAAGTGAGTAACGCTCAGGGAAGTTATACGCTGTTGTTTACAATCGCAGAAAAGGAAACCAAGGTAAAGACGTTTGTCACGACCAAGCTTATCGTTAACTACTCAACTTCTTCCGATGGTATTCTTGTTGTGAGTTCAAAAGACGGTAAAGCGGACTTGTCTTATTTAAGGCTGGACATACCCAATGCTAAGTTTATGACGATGTTCTATAATAAAAACCATGATGAACCGTTGGGAACTCATCCGAAACAGCTGCATCAGACATACGTGGACGGTGCTTTCGCTTATGTTAGAAAATACGGCGGTTATGGCATTAAACTCATTTGTGATGAAGGCCTTGTGCAGTTAAGCAACATCACGTTGGATTATATGGGAAAGATAGACAAGGACTTCTTTCTCACCTACGGCACATTGTATCCTGTTCCCGACTATTCTTCATATATGCCCGAATACATGAATAACATTGTTTTTCAATGGAGAAAATCTCCCTATGGGAGTATCATGAATAATGAATACCTCTACGTGATAGCCGGAGGGGCTGTCTATGTTATTTCATATGAGCGGTCTAAAACCCCGGAAATCTTCTATTCCAACTACGTAGGAGAGGAAGGACAGAAATGTAAGTTCTCGCCGATGATGTTTGTTACAGGTAGGAAGCCTACACCCAACAAGGGTAAAAACTTGAATGCAGGCTGGACGACAACCGACATAGAATGCGTGTTCGACGAGAATCAAGGCGTCTTTTACACATTCTCTTCAGGAGAATTGGCGGCCGTAGATCCTAATGTTTCCTTTCCAGGCTACAAAGCTTTCTATGGTGAAGACACGTATCAGATGGGCTTCTGTTTCGCGGCCATGGAGAAAGAAGGGAAGGTGAAATTTGCAACATTCAATACGGAGAGCCAAAATCATATAGCTTCTGTTGAAGCAACGGAAGCCTCGCCATTCAGCAGATTTTTCATGTTGCGCAATTCGCCATACGTATATTTCAATACGACAAAGGGAATCTATAAGTATAACATTCTCAATGTTGCCTCCGGAATATCACCTAACGTGTCGGACAGAATAATCTCTCTGGAAGAGTTAGGGTACTCCAAAGAGGCCGTTATCTCTGACATTTGCCTGCATCGCAATGAAAAGAAGATGCTGATAGCCGTTTCCCGATATGGCGATGATATGCAAGGAAAGGGCGACGAACTCAAAGGCGATATCATCGAAGTAAGTCTCGAAGGAGCTACACCGGATTTGCTGAACAAATACATAGGCGTTTGTGGTGTCAAACCATTGGTCATCTATAAATACAGAACATTCGCACGTAATGATGAATATTTAGTAGACTAAGACATGAAACGATTAAGATTATCCGTATTATGGATTGCTTTTATTCTGCAATTGCTTTGTGCCCCAGCTTATGGAGGGAATAGTGGCATTTGTTTCGAGCAATGCTGTTGGCACGAGATTCTGCAGAAAGCCAAGTCACAGCATAAGTTGATTTTTGTAGACTTTTACACCCAATGGTGTGGTCCCTGCCTTAATATGGCCGAAACCGTATTCTCTCTGTCCGAAGTAGGAGCCTTTTACAATAACCATTTTATTTGTGTGCAGATTGATGCGGAGCAAGGTGAAGGGCTCAATCTTGCGTCTAAGTATAATGTACGCCTCTATCCTACCTATTGTTTCATTGATCCGGATTCGGAAAAAGCGGTACATGTGAGTTCGGGCACACAAACTCCTGAAACTTTCTTAGAAACAGGCAAGAGCGCACTGATTCCGGAAAAGCATTCTACTTATCTGACGGAGGCCTATCAAAAGGGTAATCGTGATAAGGATTTTTTGTTGAATTACCTCCAGTATAAGCATGCTATTCACGATAGACAGGCCGTGGGACTGGTTTTCGGTCAGCTCATCAATGCAGGTTATACGTTGCGCGACAGTACTATATGGCAAGCTTTTGTTGCTGCAATCTCGGGCGTTACACCTTATCTGAAAGATGTTTCCGAAAACTATGAAGACTATTGTCGGTTGTATTCAAAGAAAGAAGTAGATAGTAAACTCTTTGCCGAAACGAAGTATGGTGAATTAAGCGAGATAGAAGGTCTATGTGATTTTGAAGGTAAACAGCTTAATTTAGCATTTATTCGCATAGAAAATAATATAAATCGAATGAAGTTTGACGAGGCAGCCATGCTTATCGATTCTTTACTGGCAGATATCAAACAAGATAAAATGGAAGTTATGAATCGGTTGAAGTTCCTGATAAACAGGGGGCGTCGTATGCTGGAAGATAGCCCGAGTAGCTGGAATATGCAGTGTTTGGAGTACGCCCGCTACCTCGCTTATAATTGGCCGGATCGGAAAGATGGCAGTGTACACCAGCTCTATGCGGATATGCTCGAACAACTCATGAGAAAAGAAGAACAGAAAGGCGAAATAGCAAAGATGGTTTCCAAACCTCCGAGATACGGGATGCCGTCTTATTCTATGCGTTCTCCTAAGTTAAAAGCGAAACCAAGAAGATAAACTGTGAGGGCATGCCTCCTTTATTGTTAGCAGTGTCACGGTGAGTCGTGCAATGAAGGTTGGTAAGTCTAATCGCAAAAAGGCCCCGATAACGTTGCGTCATCGGGGCCTTTCTTTTTATGCTCTTTATCTCTAAGCTTCAGGGAGTCTCTATTTTTATACTTTTATGTCTTTAATCTTGATTTTCTTAACTCTGTTTTCCGAGCCCTGAAAGCTCTGTTTTGAATGATTTTTAATCCTTTATTTCATTTTCTGATTGTATAGTTATTTTCTCACCGACTTGATAATTCGCGGTAGCAATGAGGCAATCGCATCGTCCACCTGCTTCATGTCGGCGGTAGGTTCAAAGCGGTTGACCACACGGCCTTGGCTGTCGACCAGAAACTTGGTGAAATTCCATTTGATGTCCGCTTTGCTGGCATAATCCGCGTCGCGCTTTTTCATCATCCGATCCATCTTTTGCGCCCGCTCGTTTTGCCCGAAACCCTTGAATCCGGCCTGCTTTTTTAAGTAGGTGTAGAGCGGCGTTTCGTTGGCGCCATTGACGTCTATTTTCGCGAATTGCGGAAAGGTGACGGCGTAATGGTCGGTGCAAAACTGGCGAATCTCCTGAAGCGTGCCCGGTGCTTGTGCGCCAAACTGGTTGCAGGGGAAGTCGAGAATCTCGAGCCCTTGGTCATGATACTTCCGGTAGAGTGCCTCCAACTCGGCGTATTGTGGCGTGAAGCCACATTGCGTAGCCGTGTTGACAATGAGCAGCACCTTGCCTTTGTATTGTTTCAGACTTACTTGTTTGTCCTCGTCGCTGGTCACCTTAAACCCATAAATGTTCTTTTGGGCAGAGGTGGTCAGTGCGAAGAAGGTCATAAATAGTAGTAGTACGTGTTTCATTTGGAGCGATAGCTTAATAATATATTGTATTTCTTATTTTTTTTATTCAGTTGTTGCCTCAGACTTTGCGTGCAGTTTCTCGATGATTTCGTCCAGTCCGGGTACCAGTTTTATCACCAAATCGGTGTCCAGTCCGCATTGGCTGAAGCCATTGAGCAAGCCCGACGGAACCGCGGCGGCCTCTTTTTCCAGCGCCCGTCCCTCTTTGGTGAGCGATACGATGCGTTGGCGGCTGTCCACCTGTCCGCGGGTGCGGATGACGAGCCCCTGTTTCTCCATGCGTTGGATGAGCGGCGTCACGGTGTTTGTTTCCAAAATCAGCTTGTGGGCAATTTCGTTGACGGGCTGATTGTCGTTCTCCCACAACACCATTAGTACCAGATATTGCGGATAGGTGATGCCCAGCTGGTCCAGAAACGGCTTGTAGCTCTGGGTGATGAGCCGACTGGCCGTGTAGAGACGGAAGCAGACTTGGTTGCGTAATTTCAGTTGTTCGTATGCCATATTGTCTGTTTGCGAAGTCTTGTCTTCTGTGGTTGGCGACTAAAGCATGGCCTCGATGTCCCTGACCATTTTCTCCGGCTTGCTGATAGGAGCGTAGCGCTTGATGGATTGGCCGTCGCGCGAAATCAGAAACTTCGTAAAGTTCCATTTAATGCGGCTTCCCAGAAAGCCCTTCGTGCGACTTTTCAGATACTTGAATATGGGATCGGCCTCGTTGCCGTTGACATGAACCTTTTTCATCATCTGGAAAGTGACGCCGTAGTTAAGCTGGCAGAATTCCTCGGCACGCGAACCATCGGCCAATTCCTGACCGGCAAAGTCGCCCGAGGGGAAACCTATCACCACAAGACCACGGTCTTTGTATTTCTGATTCAGCTCTTCCAGTCCGGCAAACTGTGGCGTGAATCCGCATTTGCTTGCCGTGTTGACAATCAGCAGTACCTTCCCTTCAAACTGGGCGAAGTCCAACTCCTTATTCTTGCTTGTAAATGCCTTGTAATCGTAAATACTTTTCATAACTTATTTTCTCTCTATTTCTTCGTTGTCCTGGCTGTTTGGCTCCTGTTTATTTCAAACTTTTATCGTTGCCGATCAGCATTACCAGGGCTGAAATTAGTAGGCCGATTGCCGCGTAGAGAACAGTTGCCATATATGCGTTTCCTTCTTTTGTCTCCGTTTATATCGTTTGCGACACAAAAGTATATAAAAACGCAGAATAAAACAAGAACTATGGCAATGTTTTAAGGTTAATTAATAAATATCGTCCACGATATATCGTAAAATGCTATCATTGCTTTAAAAATTCAGAATAATCTTTACAAAGCGTTGAAAAATTCTGAACAACAAAAAAGTTAGTCGATTTTATGGCCGTTATTCACGAATTAGGGAAAAGCCATAAATGCCTGATAATTAATCGTTTGCGTTTTTAGACCCAAACTCAACTCTCCATTTGACCCGCTAAAAGCCATGTTTTTGGCTTATAAAAGCAGCCCTTTTACACTGCAAAAGCGTAGCTTTGGGCAGCTAAAAGCATAGCTTTTACCTCATAGAAGCTATGCTTTTGCATTTTGAACGCCCAAAAACGGCCCACTCATAGCTTAACATGCCCTATTTCTTTGCTAGATTGCGATTTTTTAAAGTGCGTTTTTCTGATTCTTATTTTACAATTTTTGAATTATTACCACATCCTGTTAATCCGCTCCTTTTCCCCCTTCCTTTTAGCCACTCTCGCCTTCGCTGTCCCTGACACTATGACGCAACGGAACAGATGATGTCAATTTGAAAAATCATGGTGGTTGGGAATGGTAATAAGAGTGATTTTTTGAGCAAACGTAAAAAAGTCAGCAAGAGATTATGTTCGTATTGAAAAAAATGATAACTTTACGAACGATAAACCATGAAGCCTTTTTGCCATGAAAATGTATCTTTTTATAAATAGATTTTTGTAAAGATGAGGTTTAAAATCACATTTCAGATAAATCGTAAATATGGCGACTGCCTGCCTGTTAATTATCAATATGAGCAGTCTGCCATGATATACAAGATATTGTCGAACGCCAATGCTGAATATTCGGCATGGCTTCACGATAATGGTTTCAGACTTAGCAATGGAAAGCATTTTAAGCTATTCTGTTATTCACGATTCTTGTTTGAAAAATTCCGTATTATTCCCAAAGCAGACTGTATTAATATCATCGGTAATAAGATAGAATGGATGGTCAGTTTCCTACCTGAACAAAGCACAGTTGAGTTTGTCCATGGTTTGTTTGCCGATCAGCACGTTATGGTAGGGAATAAGGATTGTCGGGTTGCTTTGGATGTGGTGGGTGTAGAGATGCAGCCTCCTGTCGTTTTGGAGGACAAAATGGAGTTCAGAGCTAATTCGGCAATATGTATTCGTGAGCGACAAGGTGACCGCATACAGTATCTCTCCCCAGTGGATGCCCATTACAAGGATGGATTATTGAAAGGGCTTCTTGCTCGTTATGAGTCGTTCTACGGACAGCCTTTTGCCGGAGATATTTCTTCGTTTGATTTTGAATTAATGACAGATAAGCCTAAGTCAACGCTCATTACGATCAAGGCCGACACCCCTCATCAAACCCGTGTCCGTGGTTTCCGCTACGATTTCCGCTTAACCGCTCCGATTGATTTAATGAAGATTGCTTATGACGGTGGTTTAGGCGAATTGTGTTCACAAGGTTTTGGATTTATAGAAATAAAATAAATATATATATATAAATGAGTTTAGATTTATCCCTTTTAAAGGAGCTTCCAGAGTTGTCAGCAAATGTAACGTTGGAAATACGACCATTAGCGCCATTATCGATGGTTAGCGAGATGCCTGGCTCGTACTATAAAAGTATGAAATGTCCGGATAAAAAAATGATTTGTGGTTTATTTGAAAATATTTTAGGTTGGCATATAGATCTTCCTATGAGAAAAAATATCTTCAAAGAATATAAAGCTATCAGAAAAAAACAAAAGATAGAAGTTGTTGATCATGTATCAGGTTCAACCTATCAGCCTCTTCTCATGGATTATTTTTCAATCAACGGAAAGCCTAAAGTCAAATTCCAAAAACTTTGTTTTTATAAAGATTTATGGAATAGGGGTTATAGGAGGTCTGATTCTTATAAGCATATAAACGGTTGTAGAAATATCGACTTGGGTGTTTTGGTAGAAAAAAGTAATTTGTTTAGTCTATTAGAGAAAGAGGTTGAAGAAAAAAAACGTTCTTCCTCTGAAGCAGAAAATGTAAGGAATAAGTGGTTTGGTAATAATATAGGTGCTATTCCTTGTTTTTATACCACTCCTACTTCTCGTGAGTTTATGGTAATGGATGGAGTCTTTGAGTTGTCATTATTATTGGATAAACATTTACAAGAATTACTTTTACAACAATTATATGGTAATAATATAGGATATCTTGGAACAAGTGAAGGTTGGGTTGATATTAGATTTAAGTAAAAATGGAACATCCTTATATAAAATATGCACAGGCACTTCTTGTAGAAATCAATCGTCTTACAGGATTAGAAGATATTACAGAAAATCTCATAAAGCAGGAGCTTCAAAGAGAAATGGAATATTTCAGCCTAAAACCATTGGGGAACTTTGAGGGAAAAGAAAAGGTGAATTTTGGCTTTTCACAAGAGAAGAATGATGCAAAGAATTTCTTCTATCTGGCCCCCAATGTTATTTCTACAGAGATGAAAGCTTCAAAATTATATGATTTACTTCAGAAGCTAAAGGGCGAAAATATTAATTTATCAGCATCTTGTAAAGTACCACAATCAGCTATGCCTATAGCAGGAGAGTTTTGTGCTTTTTCTGAAAAAGGAAATATATCACGAGGCAAACCTTCTTCTACTATTTATAACGAATGTCTTGCTGCCCTAACATCTATAACTCATCTAAAGCCTTGTTTGCAATCGGAAAAAGAAAATGTATGTATTATTCCTGATTTGGAAATGAAAGAGCTAATGGATTTTATCAAGCTTTTCAAAATACTTTCTCTGAAAAGTATGGAATCAGATATATTGGAGGGGAAAGTTGCAAAAAATGTGAAAGGGAAAAAAGGAAAAACAACTTATACGCCAAAACGCCCCAATATCTTTAAGGGAAATTTTCCTAATCCTCCTCGGAGTTCTGCCTTATGCAGTATAGCGCTTTTGGGAGCTATAGGTGAGATGGTAAAAAATATAGAGACCTCCCCATTAGCAATGAGGGTTATTAAGAGCTTGGAACATGCCAACATATATATGGTGAAATATGGTAATGCCTCTGTATTTACCTATAATCATTATATTATAAAGTTAGCGAGTGTAGGTAGCTTACGGAAAATAGTAGATTGTATTTATTGGTGCACTCTTTACAAATATGGTGACAGAGAGAAGTATGATCCAGATAATAATGTTAATAAAAAAATAGAATATGAGAAATTTGATTTGTTTGCAAGTAGATTTCTTCAATTATTTAATGAACCGGCTTTCAAGGATTTCTTTGCGTTCAGAGCAGAGTATCCATCAGATCTAAAATTATTATTAACAACATATTTTGAAAACATGGAAATGATAGATGCTAAAGTCATCAACTCTGCTAAGGAACTTGGTTGGTGGCTAAACAATGTAGCATATCATGCTGCAAGAAAGACATTAAAAGACGAAGGAAAGTCTGGTGATGAGGAACTTAGAAGTGCGAAAGCAAAGTTTCTTGTCGAATTAGAAAGCTCCGCATTTTCAGCAAAAAGCGGTGATGCTTTAATAGCTCAGATTATAACGCGGGCAGGACGTTTGTCTAATTCTGATGCACCCTCTACCGCTTCACTATTTATAGAAAAAGCTATAAGCGGGGAATTAGAATTGGGTAAAGCCAAAAACTTACTGATTGCTTTTTCAAGGCTACGACAAGATAAAGAACAAATTAAAGAGCAGTCTGTTGATAATTCGGCTCAAGCAAGTGAAAAAGATACTAAAGAAACAGATTATTCAAACTATTAATAAATATAATTACTTATGGTTATAAAAGGAATTTTAGTGTCATCTTTGGCTCCATTTGAGAACCACATGGCAAATAATGGAGAAAAGTTATTGGGTAATGCTTCTTCTATAAAAAGGAGGCCTGATGGGCGTGTTTATATTTCTGGACAAATGCAGCGTCATGTTTTATTTTCTGCGATAAATCGACTTAATGAGAATGATCCTGACAAGGGAAAAACATTTGTATCTAATGGCGACGGCGTTACGGATATGGTTGATTGTGATTTGAGAGCAGATATGGGAGGATTCATGCACCCTTCTAAAGGAGAATATTCTGGTCGTAGAACAGCACCGCTGTCAGTTACACCAGCCATTGCTATGTCTGAAAGTGAGATAGGACGGGATTTGTTGGTAAGATTGAAGATAACATCTGGGGGTAATTCAACAGAACAAGCGTTGGCTACAAGAGAATTTAGTCAATATGATTTGATGAAGATGAATTTTTTCTTAGATGTTACATCTTTGAGTATTCATAAAGGATATTCTTATAAAAAAGGATTTAATATAGCAACAATTTATTCAAAGCATGCTAAAGAGTTGGAACGAAAGCGTAGAGCAAAGTTATTTTTGCAGGCAACTCAGTATATGAATGATTATTCTAATCAAGCTCGAAATGCTGTATGCGGAGAACCACAGCAAGTTCTTATAGTGTTTGACACAGTATTGAGTCGGAAAGCTTGCCGTTATTATGAAGCTGACGCGATCGAACGTAAGAATATTATTGAAGAGCTGGAAGCCCGAGGAGCGACATATTTCCTTGGAGATGATAAAACAGAGAATAGTGTAAGAAAAGCATATGAGAAAGCGTTGGCTTTTCTTGAGAACAATAATTTGTTTACTTTTAATGTAGACGATTCTATTGTGAAAACATTTGAAGATGTATATTTGAAAGATAATCCCCAAAAGAAAGAAAAGGAAGAGAAAACAGACGGGCAATCTAGTTTGTTTCAAGAATGAGCGTTGGTAAAAATGTATTAGCAAAACCTTCCGGTATCACATTGGATCAGCATACATCTGATGTGATACTGGAAGCTATGTCAATTTGTGATAATCTTCCTACAACTTGCGATAAATATCAAAAGATGGTGGGAAAAGATCTTCGGAAGCGTTTAGAGATCTCTGCTTTATATCATGATATTGGAAAAGAAGATATAAAGTGGCAATCAGCATGTCAGGCTGATTATGTAGATTTTTGTGAGTGGATGAAGAATCATCCAGAAGCAACTCTAAAAGATCATGCCGATTTTTTATTTTGCGAAGGGGGTAAACACCTTAGGAGGTGTGGTGTCAGGCACGAACTAATTTCTTTGAAAAAGAAAATGCAATATCTTCCAATGCCAGTCAGTGTTGCTATTGCTGCTCATCATACGAAATTAGGCTTGTCTTTCAGAGATCGTTGGATACAAGAAGGGCATAAGGATATATGGAATAAAATAGAATCTGTTTCTAACGAAATTATAGAAAGTGAGGACTTGAGTCGTGTGGCAGTTTCTGCCTATGAATATGATGGTGTAAGGGGGGTGCTACAGCTTGCCGACCATCGTGCAAGCACAAAAGAAGAAGGAGAAACTTTACCTTCAATTGCATCTTTTAAATATGTATTCCCATTTTCAAAAAAAAGAGGTATACAAAAGTTGGTAGAGGACCACTGGAAAGAAGATCTCCTTTTAGTTCGCGCCCCTACAGGGGCAGGTAAAACAGATGCTTCTTTGTTATGGGCTCTTAAACAAATTGAAAACAATAGAGCCGATAGACTGATAATTGCAATGCCGACAAGGTTTACATCTAACGCATTATCCGTTAATGTTTCAAAAACATTGTCTACAACGGGACTATACCATTCAAGTGCATGGTTTGCTAAATATAATAATAAGGTGGAAAATGGGTCAAGTAGTCTTGCTTATGCATTAAAAGAATTAGATATGGCGCGGTTATTGGAAACCCCAATAACGGTATGCACAATAGACCATCTTTTGATGTCATTAACTTTAACAAGAGAAGATCATCACCTCATTAATTTTAATATAGCAAATTCGTGCTTAGTTATTGATGAAGCAGACTTCTATGATGATTTTACACAGGCCAATATTAATTTTTTACTTACAATTTTAAACTATTGGCATGTTCCTGTATTAATAATGAGTGCCTCCTTACCTGAGTCTGTACTACAATCTTATAAAAAAACAGGGTATCAGGTGACCGATATTTTAGAAGAAAAAACAGATTACGATAGGATGCGTTTTTCCATAGAATCTATATTCGATTATAGTGTTTTGTCCGATTTAGATGAGGTTATAGGAAAAGCGATAGAAAGAGAAAATGCTATTTTTTATATGAATACCGTCGATAGTGCCGTAATGTTATATAGGTACATCGTAAGGAAGGTTGAAGATAGAGAATGTAGGTTGCCCATATTACTTTATCATAGTAGATTTACAGAGTTAGATAAGTTGAATAAGGAGAATCAGCTTCTTTGTGCTCTTGGTAAAGAAGCTTGGCAAGAAGGGAAGGCAAAAGGTATAGCTGTCCTAACTCAAATAGGAGAAATGAGTATTAATATCAGTGCGGATATAATGGTGTCAGAAATATGCCCTATTGATAGACTTACTCAGCGTGCCGGTAGGTTATGTAGATTTGATACGAAAAAAATAGGGCAACTATACGTTGTTTGTCCCCAAAAGAAAGGTAGGCTCTATCCTGCTCCTTATGGAAGCTATGATCGTAAAGATAAAATATGGAAAAGTTGTTCTGCATTAGATAAAACTATTTCATCGTTAGTTACAGGAGAATATAGTATGAATATATTAATCAATATATTGAATAGCGTTTATAATGATAAGATGTCATTTACTATAAAAGCCCGTGATAATGCAGAAACACTCCGTTCTTATTTTATCTATAATTGGTTGATAAGGCCAAGAGAGAGGACTGATAAGGAAGATATCGATACGAATTTTTGGAAAAGTCGTGATATTGAAGCCCAATCTTTTGTTTTTGTAAGGAAACCTTTATGCTTAAGTTTTAGAAACTATTCGTCATTTTATAAATTTAAATTAGAAAATGCTATAGAACTTCCTTTGTATCTCGTAGATAAAGGGCGTAAACTTCATCGTATAGATACAAAATTAATTAAGATAGGTGAATATCACATTGAAAACATAGATGTGATACGAGATGGTTTCTATTTAGATGATGTAGGTGTTAATTTAATAGAGGGGGAAGAAGATGTTTTTTTATGATTATTACAGGTACTCATTTTAATTATTATCAGCTTTGTCGGCGTAAGTTGTGGCTTTTTGCCAATGGCATCAACATGGAGCAAAACTCCGAATTGGTGTATGAAGGTAAGTTAGTACATGAGGGCTGTTATCCTCAACGTTCATCAAGATATGAGGAAGTGGAAATTGATGGCGTAAAGGTGGATTATTATGATGCAAGGAATAAAGTTATTCATGAAATTAAGAAGTCGAATAAGGTTGAGAAAGCACATGAATGGCAATTGAAATACTATATGTATGTTTTTGAGCAGAATGGTATTAATGGCATTAAAGGGGTGTTGGAATATCCGGAATTAAGAAAGACGTCGGAGGTATTTCTTAGTGATGTCGATCGTGAGGATATTGCGTCAATAAAGCAGGAAATTAGTAGTATCATTACACAAGAATCATGTCCTCCGCTGGTTAAAAAGGGGATATGCAAGAATTGTAGTTATTATGAGTTCTGTTATTCAAATGAAATGGAGGAAGAGGTATGAAAAGGAGTTTTTATTTGTTTAATCCCGGGGTGATAGAGCGTAAGGATAATACGCTGAAGTTTACTCCCGTCAGCACCGATGAAGAGGGGAATGAGATGAAAATGCCTGCTCGTTTTATTCCGATAGAGGATGTGGCAGAATTGTATGTCTTTGGTAGCCTTAAAACAAATAGTTCCTTATATAATTTCCTTGGCCAACGTGGGATTCCCGTTCATTTTTTCGATTATTATGAGAATTATACAGGAAGCTTCATGCCGCGTGACGGCTTGTTATCTGGAAAAGCATTGATAGCTCAAGCTAAGGCGTATCAGAGTTCTAAACGACGTACGGATTTGGCGAGAAAATTCATTCGGGGTGCAGTGTGGAATATGATTATGAACCTTAACTATTATAATAGAAGGGGGAAAGATCTGGAAGGATGTGTTATGGATATGAAGGCTCTGGCTAAAACACTCGACGATGCTCATACGGTAGAGGAAATAATGGGGATAGAGGGTAATATTCGGCGTATTTATTATTCGGCCTTTGATATTGTACTCGATGACTTTAATATGGGAGTCCGTACGAAGCAGCCGCCCAAAAATGAGGTGAATGCGTTGATATCGTTTGGTAATATGATGTGTTATACTGAAACATTGAAAGCGGTCCATCAGACTCAGTTAAATCCGACAATCAGTTTTTTGCATACACCTGGTGAACGTAGATATTCGCTTTGTCTTGATATATCAGAAATATTCAAACCAATTATTGTTGATAGAGTGATTTTTAAGGTCTTGAATAAGCATGCGATTCAAAAGGGACATTTTGATAATAAGTTGAATCGTTGTCTATTGAACGATAAGGGAAAGAAAATATTTGTGGCAGCAATGGAAGAACGATATAACGAGACGTTTCGCCATCGTTCGTTAGGGCGTAATGTAAGTTATCGACATCTGATAAAATTGGAATGCTATAAGTTGTTGAAAGATATCCTTGGAATAGAAGAATACAAACCCTTTAAGATGTATTGGTAGGAATATGTATGTGATATTGATTTATGATGTAGGAGTGAAGCGTGTAGCTAAAATGCTTAAGTTGTGTCGACAATATTTGTGTTGGATTCAGAATTCTGTATTTGAAGGGGAATTATCTGAAGTGAAGTTGCGAGAGTTGGAATTGCGGTTGAAGGGTATTATGGATAAAAATGAAGATAGTGTGATAATATTTTCAAATCAGATGGGTTATCATATGAGTAAGGAGATCCTTGGAAAGGAACGGATGGCCACAGATAATTTTCTTTAATGTTGTCGATGTGGCTGTTTGCCTATGCTATAATGGAAATATCTTGTTGAAAACGCGTATTGATAATGGCGTGAGTGCTTTGTCTCAAAGAAGTTGTCGAAGCCTTGGATAAAACATTCTTTTCAACATCGACATATTTTTGTCCGTTTTTTTATATCTTTGCATAATAAAAACTATAGTGTTTATTATGTGTTGTACATAATTTCTCTATGGGTTTTAATCGTACCTTAGTGGAATTGAAATATATAAGGTTTTGATACTTCTGTGCAACTTCTTTGTTTTAATCGTACCTTAGTGGAATTGAAATAGACCAGCGCCAATCGCACCAACAACACTAAACTGTTTTAATCGTACCTTAGTGGAATTGAAATAAGCAAGACGGGAGCATGT